>JAGALX010000036.1 GCA_017625035.1 Clostridia bacterium | reverse complement strand
TCATTTGGAATAACAACTAAAGTATCAACTTTGCTTTTTAAGCTTTCTATTCCTCTGTCTGCTTGTGATAATCTTTTTTTACCTTCAAATGTAAATGGTTTTGTAACAACACCTATTGTTAATATTCCCATTTCTTTTGCACATGACGCTACTATTGGAGCTGCACCAGTTCCTGTTCCTCCACCCATTCCAGCTGTAACGAACACCATGTCTGCGCCTCTTAAAGCTTCTGTTATTTCAGCTCTGCTTTCTTCTGCTGCTTGTGCACCAATGTCTGGGTTTGCACCTGCTCCTAGTCCTCTTGTTATTTTTTCACCAATTTGAATTTTTGATGCTGCTTTTGATAATAATAAAGCTTGTCTATCTGTATTTACTGCTACAAATTCTACTCCTCTTATTCCTGAGTCAACCATTCTGTTTACGGCGTTTGTTCCGCCTCCACCTACACCAATTACTTTTATTGTAGCTGTTCCATCTATCATTATTCCACTTTCTTCTGCGCTATCCATTATCATAATGTTCTTCCTCCCTATTTATAAATTAAAATTAATAACATCCTTTTTTGAGTATTTTTTATACTCTTCTATATTTTATGAATAGAAAAAATCTTTTATTTTTTCTAATATTACTTTTACCATACTTTTTTCGGAATGTGTATCTATACTACTTGAAACATTTTTTGCATATTGTCTTGATGCTACATATCTGACTAATGCATATGCTGTTCTGTATCCAGGTCTTATAGTGCTTACCATTCTTCCTGTTGAGATTTTTACTGGTATGTTTAAAATTACTTTTCCTGCTACATCGCTTTTACTAATGTTTACTATTCCTTGTCCTGTTAGTATTACATTATTTATCCTTTGTTTTATTCCTTGTTCTGTTATGTTTTCGTTTATTAATTTGAATATTTCTTCTACCCTTGCTTCTATTATTTCAATTAGCTCTGAACTTTTTATTATTTTGTTTTTGTTTTCATCTTTACATGTATTTAGCATAATTTCGTTGTCGTTGTCAATATATGATTTCATTGCTAATCCATATTGCCTTTTTAGTTTGTCTGCTTCTTCAAGACTTATATTTAAAACTAGGGCAATATCATTTGTTATATTGTCTCCTCCTAGAGGAATTGTATTTGTGTATATAAATTCTGATCCTTCAAAAACACCTATTTCTGTATTTCCCGCTCCGATATCTAATATCATTACATTATCATTAATTTCATTAGTATCTAATACAACATTTTTTTCAGCTAATGTTATTGGTACAATTCCATCTATTTCTAGATTTGATTTTCTGAAAATATTATGAATCTGTCTTATATATTCTTTGTTAGCTAAAACTATTTGTGCTTTTAAAGTAAATGAAGAACAAAAACTTCCGACTGGGTCTGATGTTATTTTTCCGTCATCTAATATGAATTTTTCTGCTACTATATCTATTATTGTTTTGCCTTCTGGAACATCTATATCTTTTGCTTGCATTATTGCTGATGATATATCTTTTCCAGATATTCCAGAATATCTGTCTTTTACTTCTTTTGTTATACTGTTTTGAACAATTGTTACATCTCTTCCGTGTATTGTTATGTATGCTGAATTGATTTTTAAGTTTGAATCTGTTTCTGCATCTTCAATTGTTTTTATAACAGTTCTTATAACTTCTTCTTCATTTATTATTTTTCCTTTTTTTATTCCATTGCATATGTTACTTGCACTACAGATAGTCTCTATTTGTCCAAAATTGTTTACTTCTCCTATAACAAGACTAACCTTTGAAGTGCCTATGTCCATACCTACAATTATATCTCCAACAGCCAAGGTTAACTCCTCCATCTACAACTCTTTTTATATATCCATAAGAATATTATATTTCCGCAAAAATGTCAATACCCATTGTTATATTTTTGTAATATTACCGTAACATTTTTGTAACAATGTCTAAAACCCTAATTTTCACTGCTTTTATTCGCCTTTTTGTCTCTTTTTGATTTTATGAAGTTTGTACATTTTTCTAAATAATGTCTACGTATTGTACCTAAATTCAAGAATATTCTTCCTACAAATACAAATATTGCAGCTAAATATATGTCTACATTTAATCTTGAACCTAAGTATGTTAATAATATTGATAAAATTGCATTTCCTAAAAATCCAGATAAAAAGACCCCCATATTAAAGTTTTTCTTTATTGATGCCACTATTCCTCCGAATATAGTGTCTAATGCTGCAACAATTGCAATAGCTAGGTATTCAGAATATGTGTATGATATTATTGGTGCAAAATTTCCTATAAGTGCCCCTATTATACATCCTAATAAAATTGCTATATATACCATTAGTTATCTTCTCCTTCTTTTATATATTCTAAATTAATATCTTTATTGTATTTATAGATAGTAATGTTGTTATTTTCTTCCATTTTTATATCATATTCTGCATTTTTGTATAAATCTATGTAACCTTCATCTTTTAGGTTAAATGTTTCTAGCATTTTTTGTTTATCGCCAATTGCTTTTATTATATATGGCGAAGATACTCTTTGATCTCCATTTAGCAGAATATACTTTTTTGAAATTTCAACAATTTCTGTTGTGTTTATAATTCTATTATCATTTATAGAAATTGCTGTTGCTCCTGCATATTTTAATTCGTTTATAAAATCGATTAAATTACTTGGACTATATGATCTTATATCTGTATCAGTTAATGTTAATATAACACCTTCTCCTGTTACATCTGTTAGACCAATTTGCTCTTCATATTCTTGTAATTCACTATTTAATAATTCAGTTGCTTTTTGATTATTATTTAGTGTTTCTTTATATTCATTTATTTTTTCTTCATTTTCAGCTATTTTATTTTCTATTTCTGAATTTTTTTCTTTTAACTGCAAAATTTCATTTCTTAATTCTTCTTCTTGCATACTTTCTAGACTAGTTATATCAGTTTGGTCTATAGTTTTTAATTGAATTCTCATTACAGCAACAAGAAATATTGATATAATTCCAAATACTATGGAAATTACTACTTTATTTTTATTCATTGCAAATTCGTTCCTTTCGGTAATATTTACTTTATATTTTATATATTATAAAATATAAGTTTTCAAGATTTTATTTAATAATGTTATAATTTAGATGATTATTATATGTTCTTTGATATTGAAACATTATCAACTTTTTTTATGTTTGTTAATACTCCATATTCTTTTAATTTGTATAATGTTCCTCCGTTTTTACTTAGCTCACCATATAATAAATCTTTAGATCCAATTGCTTTTATTTGGAATGGACTTCCTACTTTTTCGCCATTTATTTGTATTACATTTCCTGCACACGTTATACTTGTTGAAGAAACAATTCTTTTGCCATTTATTGATATTGCTTCTGCTCCTGCTGATTTTAATTCATTTATTATTGCTACTAAGTTGCCATCATGAACTATGTAACTAGAGCTATTTATACTAGAAAAAGAATTTCCTAAATCTACTTTGTCATTATCTGCAACTGTAATTATTACGCCTTCACCTTGTACATCAGTCATTCCTAGGATTGTTTGATATTTTTGTATTTTTTGTTTAGTTTGTTCGTCTGATTGCAAATTCGCAACATTGTTTCTTAAATCAATTAGTTGTTTATCTGTATCTTTTAATTTTTGGTTAGATTCCTCGTATCTTGATTTCCATTGCAGTACTGACTTTTTTAAATTGCTATCTGTTAGCTGAATTGTTCCACTTATATCTGCAGCTGTGATTGTTTTTAATTGCACAGATATTCCTATTGTTAATACCATTGCTAGAATTCCCAAAGTTATTGCTGGTTTTATCTTTTTCATATTAGCCCCCTTTATCTTTTTAGTTATAGAATTTTTAATATTTGGGTTTTGTATCATTACTATGTTGTAATGATAATTTACTTTGATGTGTATTCTGAAAATTTGTTGATTTTTACGTTGTCCTTCATTTCTATATCAATTTTTACTCCAGTGTTTCTTATATTTTCGACTAAGCCTCCTGGTCTAACTAATCCACTAGTTATTATTTCTGAATTTCCTATTACATTGATTGTATATGGCGCTGTAATTTCAATATTATTAATTTCTATTTTATTTTTTACCATTTCTATTGCTGATGTATTTATCATTCTTTGTCCATTTATTGAAATTGCTTCTATTCCAGCATTTTTTAATTCATTAATAATGTCTCTTAAATCTTTTGCTATATCAGCTTTATACTGATTTTTTGTTGGAGTATATTTTATACTAACACCTTCTCCAGATACATCTGTGTATCCAATTACAGCAATATACTTTTTAATTAAATCACTTTTTTCAATACTTGATGAATCGTTTTCTGCCGCTTCGTCTCTGACTTTTTGTAAATCATTTGAAGTATTTTGTAATTTAGCTGTTAATTTATTATTTTCATCATTTAAAGCTAAAATTTGGTCTTTTAATTTATCTATAGATCTAGTTTTCGAAGATGTTGATTCACTTGTGTTTGTAACTCTTAATTGAACTGTAATTGCTAAAGACAATATTAAACATAATATACCAAATATTATTGGGGTACCTAATTTTTTCATATAATCTCCTTATACTTTTTCTCTAAAATGTGGATATTCTCCATTATTTAAATCAACATTAACAAAAATTTCTCCTTCATAATTAGCTTCTTCTTCTAGTATTTTCTTTATATATGTCATTTTGTCATTGATAGATGTTGTATCTCCTAGATGTGCCATTTTTCCTAATTCTTGAAAATATATTTTGTAATTGTTTTTGTCTTGAATATCTATTTTGGTTATATCTTGTTTTAATCCATTATTTTCTGCTTCTTTCATTATTTGCATTACTGCCGATAATTTTTCTAAATCTTCTATATTTAATCTGTTTCCATCTGTTAAATCTGTTGTTGAATATCCTGTTATAATAATTTTATCATTTGGCTCTGATGCTTTTTGTAATATATAGCCTTGATTATCTACATATATATATTGACCATTATAGTCTAATGTAAATTTTACTGTTCTTTCTTCTATTTCTATTTTTAAAGTACTTGGTAATGACCTTTTTATTTTTACAGATTCCACATATGGTTCACTTTTTATGCTTTCTATAGCTTTCTTTTTATTTATTGAATACATATTTTGTCCTATATTTAATGTTGATAAATTTTTTATTTTTGATTCAGTTAATATTTTGTTATTTGTAATTTTTACATTTATTTGTTTTATATTAAATAATGATGACTTTAATAATACAACTAGTCCTATTGTTAAAATTATAATTACCAAAGATACTATTATTATTTTACGAATTTTTATTTTCTTTTGCAAATTTACTGATTTTTTTTCTTGATTGTTATTTATCTTTTGTTTTGATTTATCTATATTTTCCTTGTTTTGTATTGACTTATTTGTTTCTGGTTTATTTGAATTTGATTTGTTTTTATTTACTTTTTTAGTGCTTTTTACAGGCTTATTATTTTTGCTTTTTACAGGTTTATTATTTGGTGTTTTTGACATTCCAATTATTATTTCATCATTTAAATTAATTTGATTTTCTTTTATTTTAGAAATTTCTTCTGCTCTTTTTTTATTTTCTTTTACATTAGAATATATAATAGCTCTTTTTTTTGTATTTTTAGCCATATAGCAAATCATTCCTTCCTAAGTATAAATTTCAAAATAATTGTGGACTGTTTATTTATATTTTGATTAAATTACATCCAGTCCACAAAAAATAATTTGATTTTTTTCTTGTTTATATATTTTTATATTTTTATTATTATTTTAATTTTACTTTTGTTTTTCGTCTATTTTTACTTTTCTTCTAATTTTACTTTAGCTCCCAAACTATTTAATTTTACATCTATATTTTCATAGCCTCTTAATATGTAGTCTATGTTTTCTATTTTTGTTTTTCCTTTTGCCATGATTGCAGCTATAATTAGTGCTGCTCCTCCTCTTAAATCTGTACATATTGTTGTGGCACCATTTATTTTTCTTGTTCCGGATATTACTGCTGTTTTTCCTTCTATTGTGATTTTAGCTCCCATTTTTCTTAGTTCTGTTAAATATTTGAATCTGTTTTCAAATATATTTTCTATGATAATTGAAGTTCCACTTGCTTTTGTTAGCATTGCTGAAAATATTTGTTGTAAGTCTGTTGGAAACCCAGGATATGGCATTGTTTTTATTTCTAATGGTTTCAATTTTTTTGGTGCTTTGAGAGCTATAGTTTTATTGGTAGTTTGGATTTCACACCCACATTCTTCTAATTTATTTATAACGGCACTTAAATGATTTGGATTTGCATCATTTAAAACAACTCTTCCTCCACTTGCTGCAACAGCACATAGTAAAGTTCCTGCTTCGATTCGGTCTGGCATTATGTTGTAACTTGCCCCAGATAATTTTCTTACACCTTTTATTGTAATGGTTTTTGTTCCAGCTCCTTCGATTTTTGCTCCCATTTTCTTTAAATAATTTGCTAAGTCTATTATTTCTGGTTCCATTGCTGCATTGTTTATTATTGTTGTTCCTTCTGCTAAAACAGTCGCTAGCATTATGTTTTCTGTTGCACCTACACTTGGAAAGTCTAAATCTATATTTGTTCCAATTATTTTATTCGCTTTGCATTTAATAAATCCTGCTTGTTCTGTTATTTCTATTCCAAGTTTTTTAAATGCGTTTAGGTGTAAATCAATTGGTCTTGAGCCAATGTCACAACCTCCTGCTTGTGATAGTTTGTGGGTACATAAATTTTAAATGGAACGCAATCCCTCCATTTTCATATAGTTCATTATACATCATATCATTTAAGTTGTACAAGTCTTTTTCTTCTTTTGTTATTTCGTTTTTATCAAAAACTACTATCTTATCAAATAGTCTTGAAAGTTCTTCTTTTCTTAGACCATTTTTCTTTATATCTTCTATTGCTTTAAATATTAATTCTTCTTTGTCTTCTAACTTATTTAGGTTATTTAATTTGTCTTGATTTTCCTGCAACTTTTCTTCTTCATAGCTTATTTTTTTATCCAGCTCTTGCTTTTTATCTTTGAATAAAAATTCTGGTATTATATCATTTAGTTTATCTTCATAAATTTGTTTATATTGATTTTGCAATTTTTCTAAAACTTGTTTTGATTTAGTTAAATCATTTTCTAGAGTTACCTTATTTGTACTTATTGCCTTAACATTATCCATTACAAAGTTTTTAAATTCTGAATTACTTATTAGGTTATCTATATATGCATTTACTATTTGGTCTAAATGCTCTATTCTAATTCTGTGAGGTGTGCAACCATAGTTTTCTCTTATATTCTCTTTAATAGCTCCTTCATTACTATACTTTTTGCATAAATAACTATCTGGCCTTTTTCTTGTTCCGCTTGTACCTTTTCGTTTGTACATAGGTCGCCCACATCTTCCACAATATAAAAGCCCTGAATATAAGTTGTTTTCTGTATCTACAAATTTAAAACCATTATTATATTTATCACTTTCTTTTTTTCTTTTTGCTCTTATTTTTTGTACTTTTTCAAATAGTTCTTTATTTATAATAGCTTGATGATGATTTTCAATTATTGTCCATTCTTCTTGTGGTTTTGATCTTGTTTTTTTTGATTTGAAACTTAACTTTTCTGTATGTCCCCCTACATAATCCCCAATATATCTTCTATCATCTAATATTCTTACAACATGCTGTGCTTTCCAATTTTTTGTTTGCTTTGCATTTGCGAAATTCCTTGATTGAGATGGTGTTGGGATTCCTTTTTTGTTTAGATATGTTGCTATTTTTTGATAGCCCCAACTTTTAGAATATAGCTCGAATATTTCTTGAACTACTGGTGCTGTTTCATTATTTATTACTAATTGTTTTCCATCTTTATCATAACCATATATTGCTTTAACAAGTAAATCTCCTTCTTCAATTTTATGTCTTAAATTTCTTCTTATATTTTTACTGTCATCTCTTGCTCTTCTTTCATTAAACCATGCATATAGTCCAAACATTTCTTCATTATATTGTTCATCTTCAAATATTATTTCTACACCTTGCTCTTCTAGGTATTCTACAAATGCTAATGCTTCTTTTTGATTTCTTCCAAGTCTTGCAGAGTTTTTGAAAACTATTACATCTATTTGTTTATTTTTTGCTTTGTTTTTAATATCATCAAATCTACTAAAGTCTGTTCCGCTTTTGTCGTCATCCATTATGATGTCTACTATATTTGTATAACCATGTGCTTTACAGTATTTTATTAGTAAATCTCTTTGTGTTTCTATTCTTTCATAGTTTTCTCCATAGTCGTCTCGGCTTTCTCTGCAATAAATTATAACTCTTTTTTCTTTATTAGACTTTTTCATAGCATACCTCCGTTTTACAATGTATCAATAACATCTTGTTTTACATGTTATTTTATTGTTGCTATTATACGTCAAAAGTTCTAAAATTTCAATATTTCTACTGAACTTTTAGAACTTTTTATTTCACTTAACACCTTCTAGGCATTGGCAAAAGTGTTCCTGATTAGTTAATTTTAATTTCCTTCTATATCTCCAGAATTTAATTTTCTAATTTCTTTTGCATTCTTGCTAGATACAATTTTCTTTCCTGTTTCCTTCTCTAATTGTTCTTTTGCAATTCTTGCAATATTACCACCTTTTATTACAGAATCTTTTGCTTCTTCAAATCCTTCCGTATTCTTACTTTTAGATATTTCTGTTGATGAAGTTTCAGCAAGCATATTTAAAACTAATTCCATATTAGTCATATTATCACGTAGATTTCCTTTTTTTAGTCCTTTTAACTTCTTATATTCTTTAACAGAATAACCACTCCAGACTTGTGTCAAAATATTAGTTAAGATTGCAAAATCTTTACTTTCAGTAATGCCTGTCCTTTTTAATTCATCTGTAAATTCTTTTCTTATATCAATTGTTTTTAATCTTTGATTTATCCATTCTTCTGAATAACCTTTTCTTCTATATGTGTCTAGTGCTCTATTTATTGCAATTTCTGGATCATATGCTTCATCAATTCGTTCTCTTCCTACTTGTGCTAACCATAATTTAAAAGGCTCTGCTTTTTTAGATGGTATTGATTGTATTAATCTTAAAATTTGTTCTGTATTCATTACATCTGTATCTCTTAATTTACCATCTATTGCTTTCATTTTCAACTGGTTAGTATTACTAACCAGTTCACTACCTTCCTCTTTCAACTTATTCTTTAACCATTTCCAATAATTTCTTGATTTTTGATAATTACTATCTGTTAAAACACTAACTACATCAACAACTGAAAAATACCAATTTTCTTCATTTTCATTCCATGCCACTCTAATATTTTTGTCTTCAAATATTTTTAAATTATTATTTTCTTCCATTTCGCCTCTTTTCTTCAAGTTGTTCGAAATTTATGAACAACTTGAATTTATTAATTTCTTCTACTTATATCATATTTCATAACTTTTTTCAATATTTTGCGAAAATTTGTTCTCGTTTTTTATCTGTATTTTTCTTGTATCCTATCTGAAATAATATCGGTGAATACCTGTTTATAATCATTTTCTTCATTAGTTATAGCTTTTGGACATACAAATACTGCAAATGGCAAGTCGTCTTTTGCTTTTTTATTTATATCTCTCATATTTTTCTTTTCCAGAGCATTCACCTACCTTCTTTATGCTATTATATTTATATTTTACTTGTCTTTATTACTAACTATAGAAAATATTACAAGTGGTATAAATAACAAAAACATTAAATTTGGCGCCTATAAGGTTTCTTTATTTATATTTTATTTATTGTTTTTGTTTATCACTATGATACGCTGTTTGTTGCTCTAAAACAATGAAATGATTTTGAAATGTTTTTGAAACGTTTTTGAAGTGATTTTGCAATTATTCAGATTTTATTGAAAAACATCACAAGCTACTAAAATTCTTTGTATTAATTTATATATCTAACTTGAACGCAGGAAAGCAATCATACGAATTACTTAAAACATATAAACGGCAAGCTGTTTATAGTATTACTTATATTTTTTATTCATACATTTGTAATACTTTTCCCCTTAGGGGGAATCTTTAAATTTATAGTATTTTTTTCATTTTTATTTCTTATGATATAGTCATAAATTTAATTTTTTTATATTTCTTTGTAAATTTTATTTAGGATTTGATGTTATTTTTATTTCCATTAAATTTTTTATTTATAATATATATATTGAATTTGAAGTGTGTTTTCTTCAATATTTTTATTTTTGTCTAAAAAAAGGTTATATAACTTATATTCAAGTTTATATAACCTTTATATATATTTCTATTATTTTATTTTTTTACAATAGTTATTATTGAATTCTTTCGTCCGTATGTGTTTCCTTTGATGACCAATTTTTTACAAACATATTTTCTTCAAGAATATTGTAATTTATTTTAATTACTCACTATATTTTCTTAAATTTTTTATACTTTATAATTGAAATTACTCCTATTATTAAAATAATTCCAGCTATTCCGCATACTAATAGTGAATGTTCTCCCGTTTGAGGAAGTTTCTCGTTCGAAGTTGTTTTTTTTACTGTAATTTCATATTCATCTGAAAAGTTTTTATCTTCTGTATATACTTTAATTTTAACAGTTCCTTCTTTTAATGCAGTTACTTTTCCAGCTTTATCTACTGTAGCAATTGAAGAATCTATACTTTCCCAATTAACATTTTGATCTGACATTTCTAAAAATTCAACAGATAATTTTAAAGTTTCACCTATATCTAAAACTTTTTTATCATTTTCAGCTAATATTTTTATCTTAGCACCATTACTAATCTCTTCATCATCTTTTTTTTCATCAGAATCGACTATAGTAATTGGAATTTCTATTTCTTCTGTTTTATTATTTGATACTTTAACTTTTACTGATAATTTTGTACTTCCAGCTTTTAATGCATTTATAGATGCTTTCCCAGCTATTTGAGTTATACCATGTATATTGTTTTCTATTCCTTTTTCAGGTATACATTTAGCAATTGTCTCATCATTTATTTTCCATTCAACATCCCAATTATCTTTTCGCATTTCAACTAAGTGAATACTACTCATTCCTTCTTTTAATTCTGCTATAATATCTATTTTTGTACTTTCTCCAACTTTTAATTTTATACTTTCTTTATTTGTACTAATATCCCAAAGAATTTCTTCCTCATCCTCTATCTTATTAATAAAAGTTCTGTTACTAATCCATTCTGGACCTTTTCCAGGCTCTACAACATCGCCTTCATCCCAAAAAGTCCAACAAACTATAACTTCATATTCAGTATCACCTTTTAGTGTATAAAAATAGTTTTTATTTAAAGCCCCTCCAAATTTGTCAAACCCTAATCTTTCCCAACTAAATTCTCCTCCAATTGGTTTAACACCTATATCTATAGCTTGATACTGAGTATCAATAAAATATAATCCACATTTGCTTTCTATTTTTAATACAATATCACTTTCATTTTTTTCACAATTAATTTTAATTGGATTTTCTACTTTTACATGTGTACTAGCACTAAATTCTGTTCCTTCAATCGTTGCTTGTATCTTAGTTTCTCCCAATTTTTCTTCAGCTTGTATTGCAATATTTGTCTTTTCTTCCCACTCATCATATTTATCATCATCTTTATCAAATGGGTTAAAATACCATACTTTTGCAATATTTTCATCATCACTCTTAAATACTATATCACTCTTTGTATAACCTTCTGGTATATCCATTTCTACAATTACTTCACTAAAATCATCAATAACATATACTTCCTTATCAAACGATAATCTTTCTGATGCATATGATTTTAATGGTTGACAAAACAGACCTATAAACATACAACCTATTATTATAAAAAATAACTTCCTTAATTTCATTAAAATTCCCCCTTTATTATTTAGATACATTTTTATATCTATTTTGTTGGTTTTTTATAAAATTTTTCCATATAATAAGCAAAAATAATAATTATAGATATTTTTTATTTTTTCTTTTACTAATATTTTAACAAAGATATCTGATTTTTACAAGCACACTAAAACATTCTTAAAAATTACTATATTTCTTAATCATTACATTATAAAGTAAAAGAGAAAAATTCGCAATTTCAATTTTTCTCTGTAATTCATACCTATCGTACACTTTTACTATTCGTTTATAATAGCTTTTATATCCACTATTACTCGTAAATCCTTCAGATAATCTAAATGAACAATATTATCATAAATTTTCAAATTAGCATTTTCATAACAATTAGCTAATTTTTCTTGTAAAGAATCACTTAATGTTGTATCTGATTTAGAACCAATTATCGTCACATTGCACTTAGTGCTTTTGGCATACGTATTTATATCTATATTATTAGATATAAATACCTTCATTGGTCCCCAAAATATCGGTATAAATTTATTATACATATCTGCTAAATCCCTATAACCTGAAAGCAGGATCAAATTTTCACATTTTTTTATACTTGCAAGATATGCAGCCATTCCACAACCATAACTATGACCAATTATAGTTATTTTTTTATCTGGATATTTTCTTATCACCCAATCATATAAGTCTTCGGCAGATTTTTGTTGAGTTTTCAAATTTATTTTTCCTTTACTATTTTGAGTCCCATAATAATCTACTGAAACAACTGGACAATCATAATATCCTCCAAATTCTCCAATCGTGTTATATGCAACATAAGACGAACCTCCAAACATTAAAATAATATGATTAGCATCTGAATTTAAGTTATATCCATAACCTGTTAATTTATCATTAAATTGAATTTTTTCAGGTTTAAATGTTGTTTTATCTAAATTTTTATTTCCTTTATAAAATGAATAAGCTATTTTTTGCATTATAGCATTACACATAAATCCAATTATTAATATCCACATTAATAATTTTAAAAATATCCTTATAATTTCCATAAGTATCTCTCCATATTTTCATATTTATTTTCTTTATATTTTAATTATAACATTATGAACTTTGTTACAAAAAAATCTTTCTTAGCAATTAAATTCTTTGAACCCGACTTTATTATCTATTATTCAAATTCCTGTATCCACTCATTTATCTTAAATTCATCTGATGTATCCATCAAAAATCGTAGCCTCCTGGATACGAAAATGTTACTTCTTTAAAACGACCTAATAAGGCTCCTGCTAATATTACAGTTGATCTCATTTCTCTCATTAGATGTTCTGGTATTTCGGTGTGTGATATATTCTTCGAATTAATCTCTATTTTACCACTGTTTCGCTTAATCTTGCAACCTAAAAGTTTTAAAATTTCTAAAGTTATTTTTGTATCTCTTATATTTGGAACATTATATAACCTGTTTGAGTTTCCATTTAGTA
>JAGALX010000035.1 GCA_017625035.1 Clostridia bacterium | reverse complement strand
TTCGACTGGTCCTGTTTCTATTTTTTCTTTTATTACTTCGTAAAATGCTCTTACATATCCATTTCGATTTACTAAATCTAAAAAGTCTTTTGCATCTCCTTTTAATATTGCATTTGTGAAATTGTCATATTCGTCTATTATAATATAAATTTTATTTGGTAAATCTAAATTTTTAAAATCAGTTAACAAATTTGCTAATACTACTGATGCTTCATTTCCTCTTACTTTTATGTTTAATTTATATCTATTAATAAAATCTTCTATTCCATTTTTTACTTTATTATTAAATGCTTCTTTTCCTTTTTCTATTAAATTATCTCCTACTATTGTCATTCCTGAAAAGTTAAAATTTAATACATAGTAGTTATTTTTATTTGGTGTTGGATTGTCATAAATATATAATCCTTTAAATAATGTTTCAAATTTATTTGCAGTATCAACTGAATAGTAGTTTGTTAACATACTTGTGAATAAACTTTTTCCAAATCTTCGTGGGCGTAGATATATTGCTTTTCTTCTATCTGGATTTTGCTCTAATTTTTCAATATACATTGTTTTGTCTACATATATCCAATTTTCTTTTCTTATTGTTTCGAAATTTGCCTCTCCATATGGAATTTGTCTCAATATTACCACTCTCCTTTTACTTTGTATATTTTACTATGTATTTAAATAAATAGCAAGGTGAAATTTATCAGGAAAATTTATTTATGTTTACAGTATTTTTTTACTGGGTACAATAACTACAATGTTTTTTTGTAAATATCTGCTTTATACTTATTTACTTTGTTTTTTTGGTGGTATATATGTAATTTATGGCACAAATATTAACATAATAGAAAAATAATCTCTGTGGCGTCGACTGTTTATGTTACTTGCGTTTTCTTATAATATTTTATTTTAAATTACATCTGTATATTTTAATATTTTACTTCTTCCCCTGTTGTACAAGTTTTCAAAAAAATAAAAGTTAATTTTGTAAAAATTAACTTTTATTTTTATTTCACTTAAATTTTTATGATGTTTTATCTTGTTTAAAATCAAATTCGTAATTTAATTTTCTTTTACTATTTTCATTTTTAACATACTTAATTGACATATATTTAAAAATAATTATTGTTCACTTGCAACCCTTTTCCAATATTCATTAATAAATTCTACTAATTCTTTTCCTTGTTTCATAAAATCATTTTCTAATGTTTCAAACTTTGAAAAAGTTAGTCCTGTTGTCATAGATGTAATTTTATCTCTTTCATAACCTCCAGATATACCAATCATATAACCTTTATCATCGAAAATATGACTTTTGAATTTATAAATATAAACAATTTCACCATTTAAATCTAAAGTTCCTAATAATTCGATATCATCAGGTTCTTCGCCTAATTCTGTTGGATATTCTAACCAATTAATCATTGCAGATTTTGCTATTTCTTCTTGTTTTATTTCCATTTTTGCTAATAAGTTATTACCTCCATTTTTTTCAAAAACAGAAACTACTCTATCTATTTCTTTTTTATCTTGTATTAATTTTTCTATTTCTTCTGATTTAATAGATATGTTATTAATTAATTTATATTTAGCTATAAATAAACTACAAGAAAAATCTAGAGGTAAAGAACTAAGTTCTTCTATTTGTTTATTGATTTTTCTATCATTCATGTAACTTGCTAAATCAATAATAAGTTCTAAATCCTGATAAACAGTATTATCAATGTTTTCTGAATTTTTTAAATAATTAATTATATCTTGTAATTTACGATTAGTAGCATTAATTAATATTTCTTTTTGTTCTTGATCTAATAATTCGAAGGTTGGATCATTATTTAAAATTATTAAAGCCATACAATTTGCAACACAATTGTCAACAGCTTCATAAACTGTAACTAAAGTATTTTTTAAAGTTTCGTATTTTTCCTTAAATAAAGGATAATCTTCTAAATTAGTTATGAATGGTAAATCAAAACAAGTTGCTTCTATTAATATGCAGCATAACATAAATTTAATCTGGTCATTAGATTGATATAGTTCATCAATAACATATGGGATTTTGTTTAAATCTAATTCTTCAATTTTATCACTAAATATATCTTCAACTAAATTATTAAAATCATCTAATGTTATATCTATATTTTCTTCAAAATTTTTTAATTCTTCTGTAGATTCGCAATTAAGATTATTTATTTTTTCTTTTAATTTTTCAAAATTCATAATTACAACTCCTTTTTTATTAATTTAAATATTATTTAATATAAACCTAACACATCCTTTATCAAAATATGAATTTCTTTCTTTTTTGTCATTTTCATTCATCTCACAAAAATATTTATTAATATTTTCATCATATTCTAATCGACCTAATGGATCATTACTTTTTTTACCTTTGTATCTATCAGCTTTAAAAATAAAGCTTTTTTCTTTTATTTCTTGTACATGCTCTTTATTATCTTTTATAAATGCTAATCCTGTAATATAGAATGCTGTACTTTGTCCACCAACTTTTTTAAGCTCTTGAATATAATAATTTTCCAATTCGTCATCATCTAGCTCTTTTCCATTTACTCTTTTTACAAATAATCCTGGTTGTTTATTAAATTTTTCTACAAATAGAGCAGAATCTCCTGCTATAGTTGGTATATTTGTTTTTTCGTAATATGCTTTGGCTTTTAATAATGCGTTTTCTGTTACTGTTTTTCCGTTTTCGTTTATATCTAAATCTATATTTATATCATATGGCGTTATTAATTTTATATCTAAACCTTGTAATCTGTATTCCATATTTTCGATTTTATTTTTACTTCTGGTTGCAAAAAAAAGTGATTTCATTTTTTATTATTCCTTTCATTTTATTATGTAGCTTTGGATAATAGAATTTCATTTATTATTTATAATATTTTTAGTTTGTTTTTAATTCTGAAGCTACTTTGATTGTATTTTATCATATCATAAAGCAATTATCAATGAATCAAGCAGATGTTCAGAAAATAATTTTTTAAATGAAAAAAGAAAGTATTTGACTCTTTTCAAACGCTTTCTTCTTTACTTTTATCTACTACTATTGTATTTCGCAATACTTATATATTACAAAACATATAAGCATATTTTCTTTATATTTCTATAATAATTTTTAATATTTCTTCATTTTTTTCAGCATATATATTACCGCCTAATTGTTTAGTAAATTCTTTTGCTATTGCTAAACCTAAACCTGTTCCCTGTTTTGTTCTTGATATATCAACTGTATAAAATTCATCAAAAATTCTATCAATATCTATATCATTATTTAATAATTCATTACCGAAAACTATTTTTATTCTATCTTTTATTTCTACTTTTATATTTAAATCACTATTACTATGCTTGTATGCATTACCTATTAAATTTTCAAAAATTCTAGTTAATAACATTCTATTAGAATTTATAATAATTTTTCTTTGCTCACATTCTAATAATATCTCTCTGTTGCTCTTTTTATAATCATTATAGAAAAAAATAATACTTTCTTCCAAAACAGAATTTAAATTTACCTTTTCTAATTCTGGAGTTTTATTAGTTGTTATAATCTTTGAAAATTCAAAGAATGAACTTATTAATTCTTCCAGTCTTTTTAACCTTTTTTCAATTGTTATTAAATCTTTTTTCTTTTCTTCTTCACTCATATCAGATTTTAAGATAATATCAATATATCCTAATGCCGATGTTAGTGGTGTTCTTAAATCATGAGAAATATTTGTCATCATCTTCATTAAGGCTTTATTTTTATTACTATAATCTGTTTTAATATCCTTTGATTCTGTTACTAAATTATTTATTTTTTGTATAAGATTATTTATATTTTTTAAATTGTATTTGGAATGTATTAAAGTATTACTATCCATGTTTTTTATATAATCAATTTCTTTGGAAATATTTTTTAATTCATTATGGTATAAAAAAAGATAAGTGAGTAATATGATTATAATAACAATTAAAATAATTATAATAAACTCCATACTTATCACTTATCCTTTCTTCTATTTTATTTCTGCTTTTTTAAATGAATAATAACCAATTATATTAAATACTATAATATATGCAATGCCAAGTACAGCACAGCTCATAATATATTTATTTGTTGGTTTGTTTATTAAATTTTCCAATGAATAAATAAATTGATATTTATAATACCATTCTACATTAACTTTAAATTTCATAGATATTATATTAATAATTATTTCTAATATAACTGGATATGATATTGAAATAGCATTAAATATTGATGGCTTTTTAAATATAAATGCTAAACATATTAGTAAACTAATTATACCATAAAATGGTGGCAACTGTATAACTGTCATTTTCATAAATTCAAATATCGGTATTGAAGAATCTATTCCATTAACTATTATGTTTATTGAATAAGTAAAACAATTAAAAAAAATTATTAATAAAGTTGACAAAAATAGTGATGATATTAATTTGGAAAAGTAATATGTTTTTTTTGTTATTGCACAAGCAATAGTATTTTTTATAGTACTATTTGAAAAATCACTAAGTATTACTGAAACTATTATTACTATAAAAGCAAAATACAAATCATTATTTCCTGATATTATTTCTGCTACTGTTGTTTTAAAGAAAATAATTTGTGGTGATATTATTAATACAATTATAGTTAATAAAACATATATTGCTTTCCCTTTAAATATTCTATATAAATCTGATTTGATTATATTAATCATACTATTTCGCCTCCTTTATTACTGATTTAAAGTAATCTTCTAATGATATACCAGTTTCATTGATTTGTTTAACATTTACATCATTTTTTACAAGAGTTTTATTAACTGTTTCAATGTTTTCCAAATAATCATAAAGTCTTACTTCTTCTTTATCAACGACCTTATAATTAGTTGTTTTTAACTCTTTTTCTAAAACAATAGATACCTTTTTCACATCATCAGTTTTAATTACAATACATTTTGAACATTCAATATCTAGTTCTTCTTTTGAAAGTTCTTTAATAACTTTACCTTTTTCTATTATGCAGAAGCGTGTTGCTAATAAATATAATTCTGATAATATATGGCTAGATATTAAAATAGTAATATTTCTTTCTGTATTTAATCTTTTAAAAGTATCTCTTAAATCACTAATACCAATTGGATCTAATCCATTGATTGGCTCATCTAATATGATAAAGTCTGGATTATCAAGTATTGCAAATGCAATCCCTAATCTTTGTTTCATACCAAGAGAAAAATTTTTAAATTTTTTCTTTTTGGCATCATCTAAACCTACTAATTTTAATGATTCGTTAATTTGCTCATAATTAGTAATTCCTTTTTGAATTGCATAATATTTTAAATTATCATATGCGCTTAAATTTGGAAAAAAAGCAGGATTTTCAATTAATGAACCTATTCTTCTTTTTGTTTCGGTTAGATCATTATCATTATGATTAAGTAATGTAAATTCTCCACTTGTTTTATTGGCTAATGTAGTAATTATCTTCATCAAAGTTGTTTTACCTGCTCCATTTCTACCAATTAAACCATAAATGTCCCCTTTATTAATTTCAATATTGATTTTATCAAGGGCAATAAAATCTTTATACTTTTTAGTTAAATTGTTAGTTTTTAAAATTATTTCTTTCATTCTTATCCCTCCAACAATTTAATTATACAAAAAAAGTGTTAAATAACTCTTAACACAATTCTTAAAAAAGTCTTAGTTTTTATTTTTTTAATCTATACCCTATACTCCAAACTGTTTCTATATATTCTTCATTTGAATTACATTCTTTTAATTTGTTTTTTATTTTACTAATATGTACATTTAAAGTATTATCATCTGCTGAATTTTCATCGTTCCAAATAGAGTCGAAAATCATACTTTTAGTAAGTGTTTGAGTTTGATTTTCCATTAATAATTTTAATAGTTCAAATTCTTTTTTCGTAAATGCTATTTCTTTATTATTGCATTTTACTGAAAAATTGTTTTTGTTTAATTCTATATCTTTAAATTTTAATATATTTGAAAATGTATTATTATCTCTTAATTGAACTTTAATTCTGGCAATTAATTCATCATTGTTGAATGGTTTTGTAATATAATCATTTGCACCCAATGAAAATAAATCTATTTTTTTGTTGACATCTTCAATAGCACTCATAACAATTACAGGTACATTATTTTTTTGTTTTAATTCTTTAATAATATCTTCTCCGTTTTTTCCTGGTAACATTAAATCTAATAGTATTAAATTAACATTATCGTTATGAACTAATAGCCCTTCTGTTCCAGAATAGGCATTGTTTACATTAAAATTGTTATTAGTTAATAATTTTGTAAGCATTTCATTTATATCTTTATCATCTTCAATTATTAAAATTGTAGTTTTCATTCAAACACCTCACTTTAAAATATAATTTGTCTTATTTGATATAATTATTTTTACTATTTATACCAATAAGTAAGATTTTCAGAATTTATAATAATAGCATTATTGGGCACTTGCTTACTTATATTATATATATTATACAAATCAGGTGTACCACCTACTAATCCCATTATACAAAAGCCTAACAATATGCCTGCTAACTTTGTTTTTTTAGTAAAATAATATATAAATAAAGAAAATGGTATTACTCCTAAAATCAAAAATGGCATAATACTCATTAGTATAAAACTATTTCTATTTATACTATCTAAGGAACTTACATAAGCATAAAATGGATTTAATACTATACCGATATTTACTGTACTCCCATTTGGATAAAATAAGGCGTGAATAAACTCGTGTATTACTATACATAATATTCCTAATAAAACGCCTATAAAAATTCCTTTTCTAAATATCTTCTTATCTAATTTTAATTTAGTATTCTTTTTAATTATTACTATTGTTGCCCCCAAAACTACCATAATTGGAATAATAAAAATATTACTTTTCATTAAAAATTCTGATGTTGTTTCAGGTTGTTCTATTTTTACAGCATTTAAGGGTATATCTGCTTTAAAATCCATATTTATATCTCTAACAGATATTCCCTGCCATACTAAATTTAAATTAATTATTCTATATACACAAAATACAATAAGCAAAATTAGTAATATAATCAAATTTATATTCTTTTTATGATTCAAACTAATCCCCCCCTGAGAAATTACTATTATTTTCATACGTTTATTTAATGCTACTATATTATTACTCCTAAAAAATTATAGGCGTAATGTAATGCAATGGGTATTATAATATCTTTTCTCTTATATGCAATAAAACAAAATATAAAATGTGATATAAATGTTTCAATAAGATTTGGTACTGATTGTATTATATAAGATATAGATACATTATTGTGAACAAACATTTGAAACGGAATATGCATAAAAGAAAAGAATAAAGCACCAATTACAAATATCACACATTTATTTAATTTAAATCCAAATAAATAATTTTGAATTAATCCTCTAAATAATATTTCTTCGATAGCTGCTATATAAAAAAGATTATATAACATTTGTAACAACAAAATATCAAAAGATAAATCGCTAAATATCCAAATAATTAAAAATGTAACTAATACAATAATAATTGATATTATAAAATTTTCCTTAAATTTTTCCTTGCTAAATCCTAAATTATAAATACTCTTGTCCTTAATTAAAACAATCAAAACACCTATTATAAATAACAAGCAATATATAATATTCATTCCAATTGGAAATCCTTTTTTATATAACATTCCAGCAACAAATAATCCTAGCCAATATATGCAATAATAAATTATTGCTATAATTCCATATGATTTATTCTTAATTTGATACATTTTTTCCTCCATATAATTCACATATTTACATTCAAAACAATACTGTAATAATAGAAAATGCTTTTTTATAATATTTATGTTACTTTTGATATTTTTCTGGTGCTATCGATATATCTTTTATCATATCTCCGTTTATTATACGAACGGTGTTTTTTTGTTCAACTTTTATCCAATTATCTTCTATTGCAACTATTTTTCCTTGTTCTCCAAATACTTCATTAAATAATATAATAGTACATACTTTTCCTATAAATTCTTTCATTAATTCTTGTGGCATTTTTCTTTTCCATCCTTTCTTTTTTCTTCTTAATATTCCTAAATACAATTTATTTCTTTTAGGTATTATTATACAACATAAAATTATAATAAACCAAATCAACCAATAATTTATTTTTATCACCTCGCATAAAAATTTTATGTTTATTCTTTTATTTTTTGTTTACTAAAATCCTAAATTAGCAATAATTCATATTTAATAAGTCTACCAAATAGTTTTGGAACTTTGTCAAAGACTTTTAACATTTATATGAATTGTAATTTGTTGCTCTGGCAAACTGAAATTTTGGTGTGACTATGCTTTATCATTTTGAGTTGTTTTTTGAATAACAAACACACCTGCAATAAACACACATACAAAAAATATTACTACTCCCCAGAATATACCACCCGAAATATCTGGCTTATTATAAAGAATAAAATCTGGCAAATTCGCAATAGCATGAGCTATAATACATACCCATAATGACTTGAATTTATAGAATATATACCCAAAGACCAATGCCATTAATGCTGCACCAATTGCTAGTACAATCCCACCAGCAATTACATGCATTACCCCAAACAAAATAGAACTCACTATAATAGCTGTCACTGCATTTGTAGTTTTTTCAACTCTTGTATAAACAATTCCTCTAAGGGCAATCTCCTCTGCAATAGGAGCTATCACTAATAAATTAACCACCATCATTATAGTCCCAAACAGTGGAACTCTTTCGTTATAAAAATCAACTGATTTTGATATCATCAGTGAGTTTTCCATAGATACGTTATATGTACATAAAGCAAACAAGAATGAGAATGAAAATGCTATCATCGATGCAAAAACAACATTTTTAACTTTAAATTGATTAAGCTTCCATTCTTGTTTAACTTGTTTTTTACGAAGTTTGAAAACAAGATACAGAACTAACACAGTCAGTATGCTCGAAATTACGGTCATTCCTAAAATATTATTGTTTGCAAACTCCATGATTAAAGGCTCTTCATTAAGACCATTCGCTGCACCTATTGCCATAAATACTATGGATAACAGCATTTGTAAAATCATTGTTACTCCAAAATACAAAACAAAATAAGCAATTGCTTTCCATATACCTTTCATACATATTTCCCCTTTCATCATTTCTTTATAAATTAATATTTTGTAGTTAATATAATTACTAACCCTCTGTAATTTGAATTACTTTTGTTCTGTTTTTATTAAATATGTTTTTCTAAATTTAACAATAGTAAATACTAACATAAATAATCCAATTAAAATTATAACTATTCCTGCAATTATATTGTCTTTTAGCATTAATGCTCCACTTAAAAATATTAAACCTATTACTGCAATAAAAAATAATGAGATTATTACAATTAGTGGATATCTTATATATTTTGGTATTTTATTACTTTTGCTTGCTTCTATACTTCCCTCCCAAACTAGCTCTAGTATTAATTCAATAATAAAATCCATATTTTACCTCCAAATTCTATAAATTATTATTTATTAACAAACTACTGTCTATGGTAACCCAAACAACATGTAATATTAGATAATACGCTTGTTTATATTATTTATTTTCTCCTGCGAAATTTTATCTTTTTCTCCGTTATTATTGCTATATGCTTTTTTTTCTACATATATCATCATTTTATTATATAATACAGAATAGATTAATACAGCAAGCATACCAGCAAAATATCCAATAAATTCTTCTCCGTTTTTTATTTTTAGAATTAGCATTGCTGCAATCCAAAGAATAATTCCTAGTACAATATTGAATATGTGTTCTTTTAACCATTTTCTTTTATAATATTTAATTTTTTCTTTTAAAGTAAATGTACTATTTTCTAAAGCATTTAATAAATTTTTATCTGCAATTTCTTTGTATTTTTCATCAGATATTTTTTCACAACTAAATAATTCATTTATAGTTATTCCAAGACTTTTACATAAATTTTCTATAATAGAATAATCAGGCATAGTGTTTCCGTTCTCCCATCTTGATATAGATTTATTACTTACACCTAATTTTTCTGCCAATTGCTCTTGTGTTAGATTATTTTCTTTTCTCATTCTACAAATGAAATTTCCTATTTTTTCTTGATTCATAAAAACAACTCCTTTACAAAGCAATTCTACAATTTTCTTTTAAAAAATTACAGGACATAAACTGAGAATTGTTAAGAAAGCCTTATTTGCTATAACATAAATAATAATGTAACAATTGGAAATGCTTTTATATAGTTTTTTTATAGTATAACAGATTTATAAATCTGCTTGATAAATTGTCAATTATCTATTAAGCTAAATGATTATCCATCTCACAACACTTTTTTATATCTAAACGTATAACAGCAACAACAGAAGAAATTAGCTGAACTATATTTCCAAAAAAGCTTACATATGCTCCTACATAGAAATTATATACAGTGTATATTAATATGCCAAAGATATTCATAATTCTAAATATTTTCAAATTATCTTGCCATGCAGCATAAGCAAATAAAATAGCTCCTACGATTGGGAAAACACTAAAAAAACTATTTATTGTAAATATTCCAGATACAATAATAATAACTATATATATTATTAAATAATTCATTGGAATTTTTTTATTTTTTCTAGCATATTTAGAAAAAATAATAGTTTTTATTATATCTATTATATTAGTTACAACTGCAGAAAAAGCTCCTAAAAGAAAATATTGAATAGCATACAATAAACTGGAAATTAATTGTAAAATTAGTATTTTATTTTTTGTTTTTTGATGAGGAATTATGGCAAAAACAAAAATTGCAATAATTCCTACAATTTGAGCAAATATATTCAAAAAGAATCCCCCTCGTAATTTTTTAATCCTTCATTTTAGTTATTTCTGTTATATGATTTTCTTCTGCTTTAACTTCAATAGGTATTATTTCATTTTTGCATTGTATAATAAAATTAACTTCTGACTTCCTACATCATTTGACCAATAATTTATTGGAATATCATAATTGGATTTAATTTCTCCTAACACATATTGTTCAGTTAAAGAAACTCCTAAAAGCAATCCAGCTACAGCAACACCTATACAGAAAGCTATTACTATAGCAAATATTTTAAATACTATACCTAAAGCACCTCCTGCATCTGTTGCATTTTCTCCACCTATAGTTCCAACAACATTGTTTGCAACTATTGTAATTATTGCAATTGAAATTTGTGTTATAAAACTAGATATACCTAATTTTAATAACTTACCTAATACCCCTCCACTTATTTTAAATATATCTTTACTTATTTTTATAAGTTTTGGTTTTCTAAAATAAATTGCACATAATAATTTTTCAACTATATTTTTTACTTATAATAAATTTCTTATATAATTACTTATTTTAGAATCTTTCGAATAATCTGGCTCAAAATATTCATCAATAATTCCATTTTCATTTATTTTATTATATTTTGAAATTGGATTTTCTCCTTGTGCAATAAAAACTGTGGTTCCACCTATAGAATGAACAAATTCAAAAGCATTTTTATCAGTTAGTCCATCTCCAAAATATATTATATTTGTTTCATTATTATTTTCTTCCATAATCTTCTTGATTATATCAACTTTCATTTTATCGTCTAGCAACAAATCTAGCTCTGTGTATATTCCATTATTTTCTTTGAAAGTTACCCCATATGCACCTTGTATATAGTTTTTTATAGGTGTTTCATAAATATATTCTTGAAGCCCAGAAGTTACAATATAATGTTTTATTCCAGTTTCTTTATATTGAAAAGATTTAAAATATTCTAGTACTCCTTTATTAAGATTTACATTTTGTGCTCCTAGACATACATTTTTTCTGTTAAACTCAATATTATTTTCTTTTAATATTTCTTGATATGTTGCATAATACGCTTGATATACTGTACAATTATCTTTTTGTATTTTACTTTTGAGCCTTTTATTTATTATTTCATCAGTATATCCGTTTTTAGTTAAAATTTCATATTGTGGTAGCGAATATGGAGTTAATGTTCCATCAAAGTCATATATTATTATCATTTTATCACCCTTTATTTGTTAAAATTTTCTTTAATTTGTTTTATTGAAATTTCTGCATTTTGCGGAAATTTATAATTTTTGTCGTTACTTGTTATTATATTTTCAATTTCTTCTATTGAAAATAACTTAACGTCTTCTAGCTCTTCTGTTTGAATTGTTATTTTAAAAAAATCGTCTTCATTTATTTCAACAATGTATGTACTAAAAAATTTATTGTTTATTACATCATCTTTTATTCTTTTAGATTTATATGTTGCAACAAGTGTTATATTTTCTATTTTAATATTTAAATCGAGTTCTTCTTTTATTTCTCTTATAATTGCCTCTTCATTATTTTCCCCAGATAAGACATGTCCACCAGTTACAGACCATATATCTGCATAAGTTTTCTTATTTGACGCTCTTTTTTGCAATAGTATTTTCCCTGAATTTGTATATATAAACGCTGCTACTTCTGAATGTAGTAATCCTTTTTTATGGATATTTTCTCTTGTGTCTTTTTCTCCAGTTTTATTTCCATTTTCGTCTAAAATATCTAAATATTCTGTCATTATAATTCTCCTTTCAAGCTATATGATTTCTTTTGACTTTTGGCAAGAAAAATTACCGTCATCATAGATAATTATATACAATGTATATTAATACGCCAAAGATATTTCTAGGTTTCGCTTTCGATTTGTTGCTTGATTATTCTATTTATTTCATCTAATCTATTTTCTTCTAAGTTTTCGATTAAACATATAAAAGGTTTTAAATCACCTGTTGTTGCATATATATCTAAAGCATTGTAATATTCTAATCTATCTTCTGCTTTAATGCTGATTGGTAAAAAGCTTTTTTTCATTAATTGAAAGTTCATTATTAATCTAGAAGTTCTGCCATTTCCATCTGGGAAAGGATGAATTTTTACAAATTCTGCATGAGTCCATGCAGCTAGCTCTATTGCATTCATTTTAGATTTATTTTCTTGTAGATCTGTATAAAAAAATCTTAATTGTTTATACATTTCATTTGGTGTAGGTGGTGTATGTTTTGCTCCTGTTATAATTACATCTGTACTACGATAAATTCCACCTTGCATAATATTTTCTGTCAATAATTCATGTATATCTTTTATTTTATCTTCATCTAGTTCTTCTTTTTGTTCTATACAATCTTTTACGTAGTCAAATGCTTTATTATGATTTAATACTTCATAAATTTCTCTTAATTTTTTTCCACCTATTGCAATTTTATCTTCTAGCAATGTTTTTGTTTCTATTAATGTTAATGTGTTTCCTTCAATTGTTGTTGAATTGTATGTAAAATCAATATCGAAAGCTTTACTTATTTTTTCTAGCGTTTCTGGAGTTAGTCTGTTTTTATTTTTGTTATAAAAGTCCTTTTTTTCTAATAATTCTTTTCTTTCCATAATGGTAACCCTTTCTTTTTTGGGTATTATATTATATATTTTTTCTGTTGTCCATTATTTAATTCTCTTTTTAATATAACTTTAATCACATCAATTGTTTATTGAATAAATAACCAAATCGTTTAATTCTTTAGTATATTTATTTATTCTACGGTCTTTTAAGACTGCTTCTTTTTTCATTCCTGCTTTTTCCATTACTCTTCCACTTGCTGGATTTCCGCTAATATGACATGCTTCTACTAAGTGCAAATTACATTCATTTAGAAAAAAATCTATTGCTCTTTTTAGTGCTTCTGTTCCATACCCTTTTCCCCAATATTTTGAACCATAGCAATATCCTATTTCACAATTTAAATCTTTTTTTCTAAAATGTACTGCACTTATATTTCCTATAATTTCTTTATTTTCTTTTAATTCAACTACCCAGTTATAACTACCTGTTTCATATTCATTAATCCAATTTTGAATAACAGTTTTTGTTTCTTCTACATTTTTATGTAATTCCCAACTTAAAAATTTATTACATTCTGGATCTGTTGCCCAATTTTTATACATATTTTCAGCATCTTCTATTTTAAATCTTCTTAATATTAATCTTTCGGTTTCTAGTGTAATAGTACCTATATTTTTTATTTCATTCATTTTATCATCTCCTTAAAAACATTCTGCTATTGCGCACATTTTTCACGTCCCCAATGTTCATTGTTTCCATATTCTTTATTCCCTTTCTATTTCAAAAATACAAAAAAGCCTTACAAAGAAATCTTACGGCTTTTTTACAAACCTATTAAGACTCCTCTGTAAGACTTATATCTTACTTCTGTGTAAATAACATTTTTGTTATTCTGTACCGCTCGAATGTTTCTTAGGTACACTCTTAATATTGATTATTTTAACATTTTTGGTAGAATATGTCAACCAGTTTTTGCAGTTTTTTACGCCGAATATTGGGGTTGTTATGCATTTTTTTACGTCATATTGTAAAAATGGCATAATTACAAGAATTTAATCATTCAAAAAATTCATTACTAAATCTATAATTATTTCCTTTTCTTTTGGATTTGATTCTGCTATTAATAATGTAAGAGCTGTTAAAGTATTATTATCAATTGTTTGTTTATTTTCTTTATATAAAATACCATAAAAGTTTAGGAAGTATATAAATAATGTTGCAGCAATTCTTTTATTTCCATCTACAAAAACATGATTTTTTACTATTAAGTATAAGAAATTAGCAGCTTTTGCTTCTATGCTTTTGTAGATTTCTTGACCTGCAAATGATTGATAAATGTTGCCAATAATTGATTTTAAGCCTTCTTCTCTTTCTATTGCAAATAAGTTACTTTCTTCATTGAATCTGAGTTTATTAATTACATTTATGCATTCACTATACTGTATTTTTCTTGTATCAGTACTTCCTTCTGGTTTTTTTAGTGTTTTGTGATCGTAATCATCTAATAAATCTAATGCTTTTGAATATTCACCAATTACTTTTAGTATTTCTTTGGCATCGTTGTTTTCAAGTCTTTCGTCTATGCGATTTGCTATGTCTATTAGTTTTATTGTTTTTTCTAGATATTCTAATCTTTTTTGATTAATTGCATAACCTTTTAACATATAATCTTTTAATATTTTATTTGCCCATATTCTAAATTTAGTTCCTTCTTTTGATTTTACTCTATACCCTACAGATATAACAACGTCTAAATTATAATAATCTACTTTATATATTTTTCCGTCTGAAGCAGTTGTTGCAAAATTTGCAACAACTGAATTTCTATCTAATTCTTCTTCTGAAAAAATATTTCTAATATGTCTAGATATAACAGATTTGTCTCTTTTGAATAGCTCTGCCATTTGATCAAGATTTAACCATACTGTTTCATCCTTCATACTAACTTCCAATTTTACATCTTGGTTTTCAAATAAAATAATTTCATTTTTCTTTTCTTTCATAAGAACACTCCCTTTTTTTATAATTTTTTTGTTCTTATTTGGTATATTTCTATATTTTAATTTACAATTATCGCTATTTTTCGAACCTTTGTTTGTATTTTATAATATTTTTAGACAGTTGTCAAGAATAAAATAAAAAATATGTAAGCATTTTCACCTACATATTTTTTCTATAATTTTATATTTTAATCCCATTTTCTTCTAAATCTTTTACAAGCTCAGTTACTCCATATTTTTCAAAATTCAATATATGTCCATTCATTCCTAATGACTTACCTGTTTCTATATTTAATCATAGATTTTCAATCACTAACTAATTCTATAATGCCCGATAATATAACCCTTTTCATACAATTCCAAAATATCTTCTTCATAATTCACCTGCATCGGGTTTGCATGATGTATTAAAAATGGTACTCCTCTTTTATTTCTTTTATCAGATATAACTCCTATATGATCTTTAAAAACTATTATATCTCCACCTTGCCATTCTTCTATTTTTGATAAATCTGTTGTTAGTGAAATATGATTATTTTTAAAATATAAATCTAGATTTCTAACTCTTCTAAAATCTATGTTTTTGTCTATGACTTCTATATTATAATTTTCTTTACTATTTATAATATCTTTATTTACTAATTCCATTAAATCATATCCCGCATCCTTTAACCCAAATGCGACCACATCTGTACAAACTCCATATTCATCATTAGAATAACCTGATGAATAATATTGACTTTTATATTTTGGTTTAGTTTCAATATATTTTTTTACATTATTTAATATATCTGTTTGGTCATCTATTCCGTCATTATCTTTGTCTACATTACTTATATATGTTTCGATATTAAAATTACTATTGTTATATTGTTTGTGTGGAATAATATTTAATTTATATAGTAGAATTGTAATAGGAATACTTATAAGTACACTTATTATTAAAACTTTTATTGTTTTTTTATTCATTATTTGCTTGTATGATATATTTAATAACTTAAATACACCATACGCTCCTTTCATATTTATTTTTAGCATTATGAAATATTTCAAACATAACTTCTTTACATTAAAGCTGCCTATATGCTTTAGCAATTAAAGTTGTTTCCATTTCTCTAGTTTTATTAAAAATAGAAATTAATATTGGTTTCATAATAATCATCATCGACTTTACGCCGATTTTTTTTCCCTTAACTTTCATTGCACTTATTGCAGTATATATTTCATTTTTTAAAACTGGTATCATACAAATCGAAATTGATATCATTATTCCTATATTATTTATATCAACTTTAAAAAATTTTAATGGATAGCAAAGTTTTTGTATAGTTTCTGATATTTGAATAACCGTACTAGTTTTAGAATATATATACGTAATATTATAACAAATAATCATCCTTGTTCCAATCAAAAAACCTTCATATATCCCTGAAAATATAATATTTATTATGCAAGTAAATAATACAAATGGTAATAATATTTTTAAATTGTTGCATATATTTTTTAGCTCTAACTTTAAAATTATAGCTAAAATTAAAGTTGCTACAAATAATAATCCAATTATTTTAAAATCCTTTATAAAAAATATTAATATCGTACATATTATAAATGTTATAAATTTAATTATGTTTTTCATTTTTACATACCTTTACAATTTCATTAATCATCTCCGAAATTGTCCATTCTTTTAAAGTTATACCTATATTAACTTCTTTTAGTTTTAATATAATTTGTATAATATCTGGAATTTTAATATTACATTCTTTTAGCAGCTCTGCATTCTTTATTATATCTTCTTTTTTTAAAACTGATCTAACTTGTTTATTTTCTATAATTAAAATTTTATCAGATAGTAATATTTCATCAATATTATTAGTTACAAAAATTATTGTATATCCTTCTTTTTTTAATGTTCGTAAACAGTTATATATATTTTCTTTTTCCATAGGATCTATCATTGTAGTAGGTTCATCTAACACAATATATTTAGGTTTTATAGCCAACACACTTGCTATATTAATTCTTTGTTTTTGACCTAATGATAATTCATATGTATCTTTATCTTGAAAATTTTGCAAATTTACTATTTTTAGTGCCTCGTCTATTCGTTGCTTTCTGTTTGTTAAATTAAGATTCTTTAATGCAAATTCCATATCTTCATGCACTCTTGGAAATAATATTTGACTATCTGGATTTTGGAAAACCATTCCTATTTTTTTTCTTAGCTCTAAAAAATCTTTTTTTGATTTTGTATTTATATCATCAATAAGAACATCACCTTTAGTTGGTTTAATAATTCCAGAAATTAAGTTTAAAATTGTAGATTTACCTGTACCATTTTTTCCTATAATACTTATTATTTGACCTTCATCTATTTGTAAATTTATATTCTCTAATACATTATCTCCATTTTTATATTTATAATATACATTTTCTAATTTAATCATTTTTATTACCTTTTAAATATTCCTCTACATTTCCATATATGTAAAAACTTCCAACAATAAATGTGGTATGTGTTTTATATTTTTCTTTGGCCAAATCTAGTGCTTTCTCTAGCTCTTCAGCATATAAATTTTTATTATTCGTGCATGATTTTGCAATTGTTAGTAATTCTTCTTTAGATACAAATTCGTGAAAGCCATTACCGCTTGTAAAAATAAATATTGATTTTTCATCTTTTAAAAGTTCTTTTAATATTGAATTATAATCTTTATTTTTTAGTATAGATACGATATATATTTTTTCATTATTCTTATAATGCATATTAATAGTATTTTTCAAATTTTCAATTGCTGGTATATTGTGGGCACCATCATAAATAATAAGAGGATCATTATTTATTGTTTCAAATCTTGCTTTATGTACAACTGTTTTTAATCCTGCTCTTAATGATTCATCTGATATTTTATAAGATTTATTTTTTAAAATTTCTATACATTCTATACAAATACTAGCATTATATATTTGTTTTTTTCCTTTTAAATTTATTAACACATCTTTATTATTTTTATAATCAAATTTTTGAAAATCTTTGTTATATGAATAATTTGATATGTCTTTTTCTTGTATTAAATGTAATTTATTATTTTTTTCAATACAAGTTTTTAGTATTATATTGTTTACATCTTTTTCTTCTTGCTCTACATATATAGTTTCCGAATTTTCTTTTATAATTCCAGCTTTTTGCTCAGCAATTTTAGTTAAAGAATCTCCTAAAATCCACATATGGTCATATCCAATGCTTGTTATAATCGAAATTATTGGTTTTACTATATTAGTACAATCAAATAGTCCCCCTAATCCTGTTTCTAGTACTACGAAATCACAATTATTATTCGCAAAATATAATAATGCCATTGTTGTATCAAATTCAAATCCAGTTACATTTGAATTATTTTCACTATTATATTTATTAACTTTAGGATCGATTTTATTTATTAGCTCTTCAATTTCTTCATCTGAAATATTTTTATTGTTTATACTTATTCTTTCATTGTATTTAACTAGGTGTGGGCTTATAAATTTTCCAACTTTATATCCTTCTTTAATTAATATATTTGTTATCATTTCTACACAACTGCCTTTACCATTTGTACCAGCAATGTGTATAAATTTTTGATTTTTTTCTGGATGATTAAACTCATCCATGAAAAATTCCATAGCTTTTAGTGTTGGTCCTTTTGTTCCTTTAAAAAATTTGTTTAAATATTCTTGTACGTTCATTTTATACTTCCTCCAGTAAATATTTTTTCATAAATGGTCTTGAAAATTTTTCTAGTATGTAAATTGTTATTATTTGTATAGGAAGCATTATAATTTGAGTAACAGCTCTGCTTGCCATAACTGCAAAATATGCTTTTCCATATAACATATTAATCCATAATGAAGTTATAAAAATGTTTACAAATACTAGAACTATAAAACTACTTATAGTAAGTTTTATTAATAGTTTTGCATTATTCATTTCTTTTCCTTTATTATGCAAAAATATTCCATATACAAAACCTGAAATTCCTGCACTTACAGTAAAACCTGGGAAATATGGACCAAATGGGAACAAAATGGCTCCTAATAAATCTCCTAGCAATGCTATTACTGTACTATGTTTAGGTCCTAGCCAAATCGCAGACATCATAATTGGTATAAAGCTAAGGCTAATAACTAATACATTAGTTTTTATTGAAATAAATCTAGATAATATTATTAAAATAGCCAATAGCATTGCAGATAAAATATTTTTTCTAATTTTAGTCATAAAAAAACTCCTTTCTTTATAGAGTTTTTTCACACTACAAAGAAAGAAGATTAAATTATTGCAAATCGTAAAATAATATATAAAAAACAAAAGGAAAAATTATTTTTCCATATTTTACATATTATTTACTATTTACAATTATAATATTCTTTTAAAAAATCTTTATAGCGGAATGCGGAAATAAATAAGCGATATTTCATCTTGCCTCAACAGCAACTTCCCGTCTCTTGAGTCTTAACTATTTATTTCCTACTCTATTAATTGTTTTTTATATTACTATATATTTTTGTTTTTATCAATACTTTTTTTATTTATTAATTATATTTTAATCATCGTTTCCTTTTTGTACATAATTATCTAATAAGTTATAATGGGACCAACTCAATTCGCTATACAGTGTCTGGCGAATTGGAAAAGTACGATAAAATTGTTCCATATTTTTTAAATATGCGATTGTAAAACCTTTTCCAAATTCTTTAGTTAATTGCTCTGATAAATATTCTAATAACTTTTTACCATATTGAGCTCTATCGTTTTCTCCACATACATATATATTAATTAACATTCTTATCTTGTATATTCTTTAACTTTTCAAAAAATTGTATCATTTTATTTTGAGCGTTTTGAAATATTTGTTCATTTATATTAGGTTCATATTCTTCTAAAAATTCTCTATTATCAATGTATGCTTGATACCATAATTCAATTTGTAATGTTTCACAATTACTTAATTTTTCTTTATAATTTCTTGTTATAAAACCACCTTTATAAGGTGTATTATCATTAACTTTAAACCCACATTCTTCTAAATTATTTTTTACCAATTCAAAAAAATCATTACTTGTAGTACTTCCATTGTTATTGCCTAATACAATATCTGCTCCAACATTTTTTCCAAAACTATGTAAATCTAATAAATATACTTTGTCGAAATATTTTAACTTTTCCTTTAATGCTTTTTCTAATTCTTTATGATATGGAATATAATAATTATTAATTCTTTCTTCGATTTCATTTTGAGATAAAGCTTTTTGATAAATATCTTTGTTGAAAGTAGTTTTTGTATAAATTAAACTTTTGTTATATAAAGAATCGCTTGTTTTATCATTTATACTTCTGTTTGGATCTATCATATATCTACTAGTTTGATTAATTATTACTGTAAATCCCATATCTTTTAAAAATTCATATAGTTTGGGTAAATACCAATCTGTGTTGGTTAGTATAACGTTTTCAATTAAATTTTCATTCATATTTTTTGATATTAATGTTCCGCTATGTGGAATGCTTATTATAAAGGGATAGGAGTGGTTGTTTTCATTAATTAATTGTAATTCTTTGTTAATCATATTTTCCTCCTAAATTATAATTTCATTATTTGTGTAATTTTTCTTTCTAGCAATTATAAACACTTTATCATTTCCATCTTCACCCAATTCATTCTCTCCGACTTCTGATTTAGTAGTTTTAAATAAAACCTCAAACTTATTAGATATCAAAATTTTATTTATACTTTCTTCTGTAAAAAAATTAAAATATAAAACTTTTTTTCCCTCATCTTTTAAATAAGGTTCATCAATAAAATGTTCTCCATTACCAAGCTGAACAACAAAACAAAAAATACCATTATTTTTCAATAAATCGTTTATACTTGCAAAAACCTTTTGTACTTCTTCTTTTGGAATATGAAATAATGAATAAAAAGCTATTATTCCATCAAAAGTATTATTCTTAAAATGTTTTTTCATATTTACAATATCGTCCAATATATATGGTAAGTCTGGATAAAATTCTTTTGCTTTTCTCATCATCTCTTTTGAAAAATCATAGCAGATTGCTTCATGACCTTTTTTTATAAATAAATCTGTTAATTTACCTGTTCCTCCACCTAAATCTAATATTTTCGAATTAGGTTTTAACTTGTCCAAAAATGCTTCAATTACTTCTATATCTTCATATACTTTCCCAAATTCTTCTGCATATTGGTCAGCTATGATATCGTAGTCTTTTTTTACACTTTCCTTTTTATCTTGTGATGTTATTTGTAAAAAATTATTACTATTCCTAACATGTTCAAAAGGATATTTATATTCTTCTTTATGCATTAATAATACTTCTCCTTTTTCTTCTAACATTTTTTCTAAATCTTCAAAATGCACATATTTTGCAGATTTATTTTAATTATTCCTCTATATCCTGAATATGTAATTCTATATCTTCAATTTTTGGTAATTGTGCTTGTAAATATTCTGGTATATCTTCTAATAGTTTATATTCACTAACACCTATAGGTTTATTAATATCTTTTAATGCGTATTCTGCTGTAAATTTATCTTTAGTTTTACATAGTAACAATCCTATACTAGGATTATCAGTTTCGTCTTTTATCAAATCATCTATTGCTGATAAATAAAAATTTAATTGACCTGCATCTGTTGGTTCAAATTCTCTTGCTTTTAATTCTACTACAATATAACATTTTAATTTTAAGTGATAAAACAATAAGTCAATAAAATACTCTTTATTACCAACTGTCAATTTATATTGATTTCCTACAAAAGCGAATCCATTTCCTAATTCTATAAGGACATCTTTAATTCTATTTATCATAGCATTTTCAATTTCTAATTCTTTTACTTTCCCTTTTAATGAGATAAAATCGAAAAGATATGGGTCTTTCATAGTTTGTAATGCTAAATCACTTTGAATATCTGGTAAAGTATTTCGAAAATTATTTATTTTTTCTGCTGTTGCTTGTCTTTCGTATAATTTGCTATCTATTTGCATAGTTAATATACTTCTAGACCATCCATTTATTATACTTTGCTGCATATACCATTTTCGCTCTTCTATATTTTTTATTTTATCTAATAAAATAATATTGTGTCCCCAAGGAATTTGTGCAACAACTTGTTGCACAAATTCAAAATCACGATATTCTTCAGCTAGTTTACGCATATATTTTAGATTTCTAACAGAAAAACCATTTATAGTAGGAAATTCTAATTTTAAATCAATAGATAAATTATCAATAAATTTATTTCCCCATTCGGAATTTTCAAGTATTACTTTACCAATATTCCAATACATAAATATCAGTTCTTTATTAACCACTTGCATGGCTTTATATTGAGAATTTAAAATTTCATTTTTAATATTTTTAAAAATTTCTTTATATTGATTTTTATTAATTTCTAACATACTTCTCCTTTTTGTAATTATATATTTAATTAAACATCACCACTAACCCTATTATGCCTAACCCAATACAAAACACCTTTTGCAAAACATTTCTTTTGTTTAAATCTTCACTAATTATTTTAGGAAATAATGCTACTCCTATTACACCTATTATAAAAACGAAAGCACTTTGAAAACCATTTAATGTATTTGCTAATGCTAAAGGTATTGTTAAATTGGCGAAGTTAACCATTAAATTAGCAATTAAGTTTATTGCTTCATTAGTTATATTTAATGGAATAAATTTCTTTCCATTGCTCTTTAACATTTTTATAAATGCTGTTCTAAAACTTTTAATACTTATTAAACAAATTCCAATCAATAATAATCCAATTTGATACCAAAATGCCACCGCATTATATTCTCCATTTCTCATTGCAACATCAAAACATATAAAATATAGCGAATATAATAAAGATGATAATGCCATAAGTAAAAGAGCTACTAATTTATTTTTATTTGATGTTTTTCCAAAATCAAATGAAATTATAATTGCTGATGATATTATAATTAGTGCACCTATTATTTCCTTTATATTTAGAGTTTCTTTGAAAAATATTAAAGAAAATATATAACTAAACACTGGTATTAATTGAAACATCACTACAACTATTGATGCATCATTTTTTTCTAATGCCTTGAAATAAAAATATGTTGCTAATATATATAATATTGCTGAAACAAATATAAATATTAAAGGCACTACATTAATATGTATTTGAAATTTACTTATACATAACCATATAGGTGATAATACGATTCCTGCTACAAAAGATGAAAATACTAAAAGTGTTTTTACATTACTTGTATCATTATCTATTTTGCATAACATATACTTATCTATATGATTAGTAATTGCCCATAAGAATGAGGCTAACAGTGTGATTATTACTGCTACTGTCATTTTTTTATTTCCTCCTATACCAAAAGAATTCCTCCATTTACATTCAAGTTTTCCCCATTAATGTAATCCGCTTTTTCACTTAATAAAAATAATACTGCATTTACTGTATCTTCAACCTCTCCTAATCTTTTACTAGGATTTTTCATTGCAGTTTGTTTTATTTCTTCATCTGTATAACTTTTTTTAGCAAATGGAGTTAATGTCATTGAAGGACTTACTGTATTTATTTTTATATTATATTTTGGTGTTAATTCTAATGCACAACATTGAGTTAACATTATTGTAGCCGCTTCGATTGTACAATAAGCTACAGAACTATCCATTGGTTTTGTTCCTAATCTTGAAGCAATATTTACTATTCTTGGCATATTTGATTTTCTTAACAACGGAATAGCGTATTTAATACACATCCATCTAGCTACTACATTTACATCTAATTCTTTTCTGTATTCTTCAGCAGTTAAATCTTCTATTGAAAAAATTTTATCATATACTGCATTATTTACTAATCCATCTAATTTTCCAAATTTAGATTCTATATTTTTATACATTTCAATTACTGAATTTTCATCTGATATATCTGCTTTTATGAGAACTCTAATTTTATCTTTCAATTTTCAATATATTATGCTCATAATTACACCATATTTTTAATCTTACATCATCACTTTTTAAATACCTTAAAATTTCTATGCTTGGAAATTTTTTAGTTTCATTTAATAAATTTTCAATGTCAATCCACATAGAATAGTTTTCATCAAAATCCCCTGGAGCACCGTTATACTCTTCAACTATATATATATCAAAATCAAATATCATATCTGGATATTCTATAATAACATTTCCTTTATTTTTTTGACTAATAATATCAATTCCAGTTTCTTCTTTAAATTCTCTTATTGATGCTTCAGCAGAACTTTCATTATCTTCAATTTTTCCACCTGGTATATCATAATAGTCTTTGTTTTTTTCTGTTTTATATTTAGTAACTATAATTTTATTATCTTTTATCAAAAAAGTTCTTACAGCTTTTCTTATTTTCATAAATTTACACTTCCTCTCTTTTCTTAAATTTAAAAATATTTAACAAAAAAATATTTATTTAACCTTGCATTATTTTTATTTTCTCTTATATAGTCTAATGTATATCCACATTTTTTATAAAATTCAGGGGCTAAAAATTCATATGTTATTACATTAATATTTTTAAATCCATTATTTTTACAATATTCTTCAGCTTTTTGTAATAATTGACTTCCTATAGTTTGTCTACGATATTTTTCGATTATAATAAAATCATCAATTTGAACCTCGTCATAATATGAATGACATGATATTATACCTATTATTTTATTATCTTTTTTTGCTATAAAATTGAATTCATTATAATCACATTTTTCACCATATTTTATAGCATATTTATCAAATTCATTATTAATAAATTCAATAATTTCATCATTTAATTTAGTTTTAAATTCTATTTCTATCATATTTTTATTTTCTCAACAAATATTAATTTACTCATTTTTTTCTTTATTTAATCCAATATAATACGTCTTTAATCATTTCTTCTGTAATATACTCACATTCCTTACTATACCTAGTATCTCCATGATAATCTGAACCACATGAAACTAATAAATTATTATCTTTAGCATATTCATATAAAAATTCAACTTCTTCTACACTTTGTGGGTTATTACATATTTCTATTCCATCTACAAAATCTTTTACTTCATTTAATACGTCTTTAACCAGAATATTATATCTATATGGATGTGCTATAAATATTTTTCCGTTATTATCATGAATAACTTCCGATAGCTCTTTTATATCTGGCCAAACTATATGCATATCTATATATAGTGGAAAATTTTTATTTATTGTGCTAAGCCTATATAAATCGCTAACACACGAAATATTATGCTCTTTTAAAAATTCATTATTAAGCATTCTATAAATTGCCGCATGTGCATATTCTTTTTCGGGATTATATGAATTTATATTGTTTAGCTCTATTTGTTTGTTTTTACATAACTTAACTAGTGCATTAAATATTTTACTTTGCCTTTTTTCAACAGATTCATATTTATCTTTGGCATATTTGTAAACATTATCTAAGTCAAAATCATAACATAGAAAGTCATAGGTATGGTTATTAATTATAGCATCTGCTTCAAGGCCTGTTATTACTTTTATGTTATTATAGTAATTAATATTTTTGTATACTTCACATGTATTATGATCTGTAATAGAAATAATATCAAATTTTTGAGTTTTAAATTTTTCAATTAATTCATTTCCGTCAAATTCACCATCTAATGAATATTTGGAATGCATATGCAAATTTATTTTCATTTTTATATCCTCCACTTATTAATATTTAATAATTTTGTTTATCCTTATTTTCCTCTTTCTCTATCTATGCTCTAATTAGCACTAAAAAAACTAACTCAATTCGGTCGTCACTGTCGATCAAATTTAATAAAATTTGTGCATTTTCTAATGTTTACAAGTAAAGAATTAGCATTTAATTTATTTTTATTTGCTATCCTTTTCCTCTAATTGTATCTTTTGATTAAAATTATTTAAATACCATTTATTTAACTGTCTTCTATTCTTAAATATCAAAACTTTACTTTTATCAACATCTTGTAAAGCCTCATAAATGTTAGCCCTTTTTCGTTTTCTCCAACTTAATGTCCAAAGAAAAAATTCTTTATCCATTTTTTCTTTACATCCAGGAATCTCTAATTTTTCTTTGCCTTTATTTTTTAAGAATCTTGTCATAATCCCTTTTAATTGAGCAAAACTAGAATAATCTAAATAAATTATTAAATCTGCTTTTTGAATTCTGATTCCTAAAGTGGAATTATATGTTCCATCTATTATCCACTGTGGCTCTTCAATTTTTTTTAATATTATTTTATCTCTTTCTGCTTTGTCTCTTGATTCCCAGTTTTGAAAATAATTTATACCATCTAAATGATATACTGGTATATTTAAATTATTAGATAAATTATTAGAAAGTGTAGTTTTACCAGTTCCAGATCCTCCAATTATGCTGATTTTATTTATATTTTTTAACATTTTTTTACTCCTTATAAGAGTTCTAATTTTTTAATAGTATATTATCACAACTCCTAGCATTTATCAATGAACTATCATGGATTTAAATAATTATTTTATATAAAAAAGAACTAGGCACTCGCAATTTACCTAGTTCAGCATTAATCAATACACAAATCAAAAAAAATTCTTCTTAAATTCCAGTAATACTATAAATAACATCTAATAAATCTTTAATACAGAGAAAAATTTTATTTTTTTCTAAGTTTAATAAGAGCTATTATTGCAACAATTCCCCAAATTACTTGTAATGTAAAAGAAAACCACGCATTTTTAGGATATAATCCTATAGCCATAAGTATTGCTGCTACTAAATTTAAAATTTGGTATGCAAATCCATTTGTAATTTTATTATTAGATACCAATATATAAGCTAGTAATACTAGTATCATTCCAATCCATCCTATAATATCAAAAATCATTTTATATCCTCCTCACTTTATTATTATACAACTCTGATATATATATTTTTTCCCTCAGAATCCATACTTCTATTTATTTCAATATTTCCATAAATTTGACTATTTTCTTTACTCATTTTCATTGCTTTTATGCATTTAAAAAAGTTTCCATTTTCAAATTGTTTAACAAAATCATTTTCATGCTTGTCTGGTACAAAAACAATCGTATAATCTTTTAAAGCTTCCTTATTTTCAATTTCACCTATTAGTTCAAAAATATCATAGTAAATTTTAATAGTTAACTTCAAATTATTCAATGTTTTCATTAACGGACTTGCAAATCTCATATTTTTAATATTATACATATCTTGTATAAAAATACTTTTATCAATTTTATATTCTTTAAGAATATTATCTAGTGAACTTTTTAATTCATCATATGTAATTTTACCAGCAATATCGCATATTCTCTCTATTGCTACTTTTTCTTTATCTCTTGCTGGGATTTTATTTTGTGTCACTGCTTCAAAAAAATCAAATCCGTCTTTTACTCTATTATATTTTTCAATATTCATTAAACTTTCGTCTACTGCAATTATATCACCATAAGCAAATATAAATAATATTTTAGGTATATCAGATTTTATATTTTTTATATCTGGTAGATTACTTATTAGATTTCTGTACGCTAATTCTACATATTTATCACTTGCTTCTGTTGATAAACCTGTTATCAATATATGATATTTTACAATTACTTTTAATGTTTGAATTAAATCTTCTAATTTAATTTTTATATTGTTTTTCTCAAGTTTTTGTGATGTTATATCTATTTCTTTTAAAACTTGTTCTACATATTTACTTCCTAATTCAGGATGATGAGTTATGTCTTCTATAACACCTATATCATGTATTAATGCAAATATTTTTAATATAAATTTTGATTCTTCATTTAATTCATTATACAATTTATTTAATTCTTCTACTTGTTTTTTATTTTCCTCATTCCCATTAAAATTTAATATTTCTTTGTTATTTGCAATATTATAATTTACTATTTGATATACATATAAAGTATGTGCCATCCAACCATTCATTTTATATGTATTTGTGCCACCTCTAATGATACTATTTTCTTTCTTTAATATTGGACTTATTTTATCTATATAATTTTCTTCATCTTTGTATTTACTGTATAAAATCCATAAGTATTTTGACGAGTTTTTGTCTAATATTAGTTCTATAAAATTTTCTTTTAATTCTTCAATATTAATTTTTATACTGTTGGACGTACTTAAATTTTTCTGTTCTGTTGATCTGATTATTTTTCTTTCTTCTTCTGTTTTTGCTTGTTTTAATTTTAATGCTACCTGTTTATAATGTTTGTCATAATTATAATTTAATTCATTATTACTTATATTATTTATTCCATATATATCCATTGCCACTCTCCTTTTTTATTTCCAGAATATTTTCTTGGGACACCTTCAAAAACATCATTTATTTATATTCTAATTTATATTGCTTGCACCAATTAATAGCTATTTCTTTATATTTTTTGTCTTTATACTTATACCAATCTTGAATTATATTCAACTCAAAACAATAGTCTTTAAATCTTCTAAAAGCGCCTTTACCTTGTATTAGTCTATTTAATTCTTTTTTCATTTGCTCGTTGTCAATTGTTTCTATAAAATCAACTATTATCTGATATTCATTTATTTCATATTGTGTTGGAAGTATTATTGCTTCTTCAAGTAATTTATCTATTTCATCTTCAGTTAAATCTTCATATTCTCCTATATTTGATAGAAAAATTTCATCTTTTTTTGGATTGTAATAGCAATCAATAATGCTATCTACCATTTCTAGTCCTTCTATTATTTTAGATAATGTAACCATATTCTTTTTCATTAATATCTATCTCCTAACGTTATTTCTCAAATTTCAATATATTATGATTATAATCAGAGTATATATCTAGTTAGTTCTTGAAAATGTGTCCAACTCAATTTGGTCGGCAGTGCCGACCAAATTGGATAAAATTCATAAAATCTACGCATCCTTCTAATGCTTAGAGGTGAAATTCATGAGTTAATATGCATTTTTATTAAAGTTGCTATATTTTTGACGCATTCCCCAATACATTTATTTATATAATGAATTTATCCCCTATGGATCTCTTTAATACTTTTATTGCTGCATTATGATATTCTTCCCCTCCACTACTCATACAATAATCCTGTAATATGTACACTTTTATATTTCTTTCAAACAAATCAAATGCCGTTTTTAAAACACACGCATCTGCATCGAATCCACATATATATACTTCTTCTATTCTATTTTCTGATAAATAATTAATAAATTCTTTGTTTACTGCTGAATAATTTTCTTTTACTAATACTTTTGTATTTATATTTATCATTAATTCACAGTCATTTTCATTTATACATTTCTCATAATCTAATATTTTATAAAATGGACTTCGTTCGTTATTTTTAAACTTTGTACATAATATATCATCGTAGTTATTTTTTCTATTAGCTCATTTATTTTTTCTACATAATTTTTAGTAAATGAATTTATAAAAGCTTTTTGACAATCAATTACCAATAACATTTTTTTCATCATTTTCCCTCCAATCGCATATTTCATAACATTTTTTTACTCATTATAAAGGTTCTAGTTTTTTAATAGTATATTATCATAACTCCTAGTATTTATCAATGAACTACCTTGAATTTGAATAATTATTTTATAAACAAAAAAAGAACTAGGCACTCGCAATTTACCTAGTTCAGCATTAATCAATACACAAATCAAAAAAAATAGCCTAACACTTGTCATCAAGTATTAAGCTATTTAACTTTTCATCACAGGCCTAAGCCCATGGCGTCGGCATACCGCCTCAAATATCTACATTTAGTATAGCATCTTGACTACTATAAGTCAATCAAAATATATAAATTTTTTTATATATTTATATTATATTTTATGTAAAATTTATATTTTTATTTACTACTTTCTAACTTTTTTATTTTATAATGTATAGGTTCAAATAACTGTTCAAATAATTTATTATAAATTTTATCAAAAAATTCAGTAGAAGTTTTTCCGAGTCTTGAAATTACCCTATTTTTATCAATATATTTTGCTTCATATAACATAACTACTGTATTTCTTTTTTATACAGCTGTTTATAGTCAATATAAAAACTACATTATTGTTACATTTTCAAATTCCTTTACGGCTCAATTCTATTTGGACCCCTAAATATAAACATCGTCTCCTTCAAAGACCCAGTTCCTAATAAAAGCATTGTTAATCTATCTACACCAAGAGCAAATCCACCGTGTGGAGGACAGCCGTATTTGAAGAAATCTAAGTAAAATTTAACATCTTCTCCTAATCCTTTTTCTTCGGCTTGCTTTTTTAATACTTCGTATCTGTGCTCTCTTTGTGCTCCTGTTGTTATTTCGCAACCTTTCCATATAAGGTCATATCCTTGTGGAATTCCATTTGACCTCATATGGTAAAAAGCTCTTTTTTTTGCACTAAAATCTGTTATAAATACAAATTCGTGTCCATATTTTTCTTTGATATATTTACTTGCTAATTTTTCAGATTCTGAATTCATATCTCCTACATCTTCAAAATTCATAATAAATTTATAATTTTGTTCAAGCTCTTTATATAAATCTTCTAATTTGATTCTTGGAAATGGTTTGGTTGGAATAATTACATCTACACCAAATATATTTTTAATTTCATCTCCATAGTTTTCTTTAACAGCAGTTAATCCTTCAATTAATAAATCTTCTTCAAAATCCATTACTTCTTCATAGGAATTAATATAACTAAATTCTATATCAAATGATGTAAATTCTGTAGCATGTCTGTATGAGTTAGAATTTTCTGCTCTAAATGCAGTTCCAATTTCAAATACTTTTTCAAACCCACTTGCTAGTGCCATTTGTTTATAAAATTGTGGGCTTTGGGCAAGATATGCTTTTCTGTCAAAATAATTTAGTTCAAAAACTTCTGCTCCGGATTCACTTGCAGTTCCTATTAGTTTTGGAGTGTGTATTTCTATAAAATTGTTTTTTAATACAAAATCTCTCATTGCATTAATTAAACAAGTTTGAACTTTGAACATAAGGATATTTTTTTCTTGTCTTAAATCTAAAAATCTATAATTTAACCTAGTATCTAATAGTGCGGACTTGCTATCTTTATAGTTTATTGGTAATTCTTCTAAACATTTACTAGTTACGATTATATCGCTTGGTATTAATTCCATGCCACCTAGTTTTACTTTTTCATTTTTAATTAATGTTCCTGTTATTTTTACTGTACTTTCATTTGTTAAATTTGAAACTATTTCGTTTAATTTGAAATTCGTTTCATTTTTTTCGATAGTTACTTGTACTTTTCCGGTGGTATCTCTTACAATTAGAAATTGAACATATTGTAAGTCACGGATATTGTCTACAAAACCTTCAATTGTAATTTCTTGGTCAAAATTTTCTTTTAAATTTTTAAAATATAATTTTTTCATTTTCTTCCTCCTTAATAAAAAAACAGTTATATTGTCCACAAAGGGACGAATAACTGTTTAATCCGCGGTACCACCCAATTTATTATATATGTAATAAAATACATTAATAATCACTTAAATGAGATAACGGCTCATGTCCGACTTATTCTACTATTATTTCAAATAAGTAGCTCGTAGGTGTCTTTCATTTTTAATTTATGTTATCTTTCACCAGACGATAACTCTCTTTAAATAAATTATAAAATTACTCTTCCTAGTCTTTGCTGATAGGGAAATTATAGCATATATTTGTATTTGTCGCAAGCTAAGTTGTAGTATAAATTATTTAGAATAACTAACTTCTCCATATGATAAAACTTCATCTAAAAAACCACTTCTATCTTCTTCATCAATTATTAAAACTGGCTCTATATTTGTTGAAATATTTCTTCTTAATTTACCTAGTTCAGTATTAATCAATATCATACTATTAATTTGAATATACTATGCTTTTAATATATGTTAATATGCAATTTTTATTAAAGTTGCTGTATTTTTGACGCGTCCCCCAATACACCTTTCCATGTAAATCCAAAATCAGTTCTTTTTATTTTGCACATTTCGCCATTTTCACGATAAAAAACTATTCCCTCTATATAGTGATTTTTTAAATATTCTTTTATTCCGTTGTATGATCTTGGAACATTTTTCAAAATTTTTGAACCATGTTTTACTAATATATCTGTATCTAATTTATATGGATTTGCATTAAAGTGAATTCCTATTAATTCATATGTTCCATTTTCTAATTCTTTTTGTCTTTTTAATGCTTCTATATGATATTTATCATTTTTATTGTTTTCTAAACATAGCAACCAATGTGGAAAGTGTCCTGTTACTGGATCTGGTTTTTCTTGGCAGGGAATTGCTCCTTTTGGTAATGTTCTTCCTGATTTATAATCATATCTTCTATATATTTTTCCATCTTTTATTAATGTACATGTTCCATCTAATTTTTCAGTAGCATAGCCTTCTCCTTTTAAAACCCATTCACAGTCAGGCTCTACTTCATTTAAACATTTTATGATTTTATTATTTTTAAATTCTCTTTTAAATAAAGTTTTCATTTTTTTCAAAATCACATCACACACCTTATTCTTCTAGTAAAAACTCTTTTAATTCTTTTATTTTTATTCCATCCTCAAAAGTGGTATTATACGTTTTATCTAATGTAATAATTGTTTTTTCAAAATTATCATTTATAATTCTTAAAGGTTTTAATTCTCTATTTTTTACGTTCTCATCTAATATTGATAAAGTCACTTGATAATATTTTTTTTCATTTGAATTAGTTGCAATAAAATCAACTTCTAAAGAGTCTGTTTTTCCTACAGTTACATCATATCCACGTCTTAATAATTCAAAATACACAATATTTTCTATTATATGACCATAATCTGAATCTCTAAATCCTAATATTACATTTCTTATTCCTGTATCTATAATATAATATTTTTCTAATGTTTTAAGCAGCTCTTTTCCTTTTATATCATATCTAGGGGCTTTATAAATTATATATGCGTTTTCAAGCATTGTTAAATAACTAAGTATTGTATTATGTGTAACTTTTGTTCCTTGACTTACTAGATAATCAGCAATTTTTTTAGAAGATATTAAACTTCCAATATTGCTCATTAAAAACTTTAACACTTTTTCTAATAAACTTGCATCAATTAGCTTATTTTTTTCTACAACGTCTTTCATGAAAACAGTATTATAAATTCCTCTTATTACATTCTCATATAAATTATTATCATTTTTTAAAGTTATAATTCCAGGCATCCCACCATATTTTAAATATGTATTAAATTTTTCATCTAAAGTAATATTATTATCAAAATTTGAAAAATCTAAGAATTCTTTAAATGATAGTGGTAACATTTTTATTTCAATATATCTGCCAGAAAGATATGTTGATAGCTCTGATGATAATAGATATGCATTTGAACCTGTTATATAAATATCTGTGTCAAAATCAACCATTAAGCTATTTACACACTTTTCCCATTCATGTACTCTTTGTACTTCGTCTAGCAATATATAATTTTTATTATGTCTTTTTATTTTATTTTTTATACTATTATACATGTCTTTATAATTTAATATTTCATCAAATTCGAAAGATTCAAAATTCATATATATTATATTTGAGGATTTATCTTCTTCTAATATTTTTTCCATAAATAGTTTTAAAATACTAGATTTTCCACATCTTCTAATTCCTGTTATAACTTTTATAAATTCTGTATCTTTATATGCATATAATTTTTCCATATATATTTTTCTATTTATCATATTCATCACCTAAATATAGTATACTGCAATAATATTTTTGTGTCAAGTTTTGTTAATTCATTAACAAAACTTATTGTTTTGTTATTTTTTTGTCTTTTTATTAACATCTTCTCCTAATCCTTTTTCTTTTAATATGCGCTATATTTGACTTCAGCTATTTTAAATTATTTTTTACATATCTCTCCTATTGGAATATTGTCATTTTCTATTTCATATATGTATGCAAAATATTTATTTGGCTCTTTGCCAATCCAGCGATTATACCAGTCTGTAAAATCTGCATCACTCCAAGATTTTCTCCTCTTCCTCCTTAAACCTAGCAAATAATCTTATATCATTTACAATCCTATAAATAATCATTCTCTTCTCAAGATATCTTATATTATTTAATTCATTATAATATTTTTTCACCTCTTGTCTCTTCTTTTTAAATCCTTCTACTTAATTCTTTTCTTCCTTTTTCAATAAAATCCATTTTATTATTTCTTATACCATAAACAATAGTTTCTATTGGATAATATTCTTCTACTAAATCTTGATATTCTTTTACTTTATCAATATCTATATTACCATAAATTGATAAAATATCTTCTCCAAAATCTTTTCCGATTTCTTCTTCACTATCTTCTAGTAAATATAGAAAATCACAATATTCATCTATAATACCTGCGTCCCCAAAATCAATTATAGCTGTTAGTTTATTGTTATCATCTAATAATAAATGATTGCAACTAAAATCATTATGGCATAAGCATTTTTTATCATCAAATACTGTTGTTTGACTTAATTTGATATAAAAATTTTCTATGTAATTTTTTTCCGCTTCTGACAATTGATCATAAATATTATTCTTTAATATGTCATATTCTTCTAAACAATTTTGTTTATTATCTATAGTATAATTTTTTATTTCAGTATAATTCAAACTGTGCATTTGTTTTAAAAATTTTGCTATATCATTTTTTAAATTAAACTTCTCTGTTCGTGTCATTTGATTATAAACTTCTGGATTTAAAAATTTGCCATTCAATCTTTTATAACCCATTATTGATATTTCATCTTTTACATAATAAAAATCTATTTTGGGTATTTTAATATCAGTTTTTAAATTTTTATTTAGAAAATCTAATACAGCTTTTTCTTTTTCATAGCCTTTTTTATTGTTAGTACTCATTTTTATTTTGAAAACATATTCGTTATTTACTAAAAAAGCTTTACTATCATATCCTTCTCCTAATATTTCTATGTTTTCCGCATTAAAATTAAACTTTTCTTTTATTAAATTTTTTATATCCATTTATCTTCTCCTTTTCTTTATAAAAATTTTATCTAGAAAAAGATTTATATGATGATAAAATTGGAATTCTCGATATAAAAGCAAAATTAAATGACAATACAGTTTGTGACATAGAAATGCAAATTGCTGATAGAAGAGATATTGAAAAAAGAATTCTTTTATATTGGAGTAAATTATATTCTCAAGGAATTAATTCAGGTGATAATTACTGTAACTTACAAAAAACTATTATAGTATTATTTTCAGATTATAATTTATATTCATTAAAAAATATAGAAAAATGTGTTTCCAAATGGCAAATAACAGAGTCTGATTACGTAAAAACCATATTGACAGATGTTCTTGAGATTTATATAATTGAATTAAACAAGTTTGAAAAATATAAACATAAACTAAATAATGACTTAAACTTGTGGATAAATTTTATAGAAAATCCCGAGGTGGTTGATATGAAAAATACAGATAATAAAGAAGTTAAACAAGCAAAAAAAGTTTTAGAAGAGATAAGTCAAGATGAACATGAAAGATATTTAGCTGAATTACGCGAAAAATATATTCGTGACCAATATGCAATACAAGCAGCTGGATATGATAAAGGTTTACAGGACGGTATTACTCAAGGTTCTGAAAATGAAAAAATTAAAATTGCAAAGAAAATGCTAAAAAACAATATTTCTATAGAAGATATTATTTCTTGTACAGATTTAACAAAAGAAGAAATTGAAAGTTTAGTTTAATTCTACTAATGTTTGAAATAAAACTAACAAAGCAAATCATTAATTCATTTATTGATTTGCTTTGTTATATTTTAATAATTATTTCCTGGCAACAATCCCATAAGATACTCTCCTCAATAAAATTCCTTTTTCCGTCTTGTTCCTTCTCACATATTCATCAAACAAATCAAGTTCTATTTTTTCTACACTTGAAAATCCAGCCAATTTTATATCTTGATATTCTTTTTCAGATAAAGGATTTTCATCATGATATGCTTGCCCTCTTCCAAAAAGTTCTTTTAAATCCCAACAGTCTTTTTGGTCCACTCCTTCAATTATTAAAAGACCTCCATCTTTTAATAAATCATATACTTGTTTTGCATCAATCATTGTATGTCTTGCAGAAACTAAATCAAATAATCCATTTGGAAAAGTCATCTCTAAATTATTCATTTTTACAAACTTAACATTTTTTTCTGGATAATTTTTCTTGTTTTCATTTGCAGTTAAAATCATGCTGTTTGACAAATCTGTTGCTATTACCATTCCAACTTTTGGATAATATTTTAAAACTTTTTCTCCTCCTCCAGTTCCTAAATCTAAGCATAATGAACTTTCATTTGTGTTTTCTTCAATTTTTTTGTAAAAATCCCATTCTGATTTTTTTACAGTTTGGTATTTTATTTGTGAAAAATCCCAATTTCCTAAATTTTCATAAAATTCTATTCCATAATCTTTCATTTTTATTTCTCCTTTATTACTTATATTTGGTTGTATATAAATCAAAAAAACCTCCCTTCATGAATCAGCAAAAAACAACCATAATAATTGCTAATGGTTTATTTTTGCCATTCATAAACCTTCTGCTAAAAATGTTTCTAGTCTTATCATACTTCCTGCTACTGATATTGACATAAGCAGAAAATAATCTTAAAGCGTTGAACTGTTTATGTTTTGCGGTAGTGCTGAAAAAGAGGACACGCCTAAAAATTCATCGTGAATTTTTAGGCGCGTCCCTTTTTTTCAGCATTTGGAGTTTTTACATCCTTACTATATTAAACTTCTGCTTCGCAATATTTACATCTATACACAGCTTTTTCTTTATCTTTTAAAATACATATTTGCTTTAATCCTCTTTCAACAGAAATAATACATCTATCATTTTTACACTTTAATATATCGATTAGCTCTTGCTGTTGATCTGGCTTGGATTTTTTTGCTTTTTTATCATTTTCTATAACATCAACACTTATATTATCATGTAGTAATTTTTTTATTTTATCCAACTTTCATCACTAGGATTATTTCTAAAAGCTATTAATTTTTCTTTATCTTCTATTTTTATATATCCTTCTTCTGCAGCTACATCGACCATAATATCAAAATTTGATAAACTAACATTTTTTACATTAGCATTTTCTAAATTTACTTTGCTTTTTTGCATATTATATGTAAATATACTTGCAATACCTAAAACTTCTGCACCTGCTGCTCTTAGTACATTTACTACATCAATTACACTTCCTCCTGTTGATATTAAATCTTCAATTACTACAACCTTTTGACCTTTTTCAATTTTTCCTTCTATTTGATTTTTTCTACCATGGTCTTTGCTACTGCCTCTTACATATCCCATAGGAAGATTTAGTATATCTGCAGTTATAGCAGCATGTGCAATTCCTGCTGTGCTTGTTCCCATTAAAACTTGTACATCTGGATAATTTTCTTTTATAATTTCGGCTAGTCCATTTTCAACCCTAGTTCTTACTTCTGGTGCTGTTAATGTTAATCTGTTATCACAATAAATTGGACTCTTAATTCCACTTGCCCAAGTAAATGGATCATCTGGCTTTAAAAATATTGCCTCTATTGATAATAAATCCTTTGCTATTTCTTTTTCTAAATTTTTCATAATACATACCTTCCTTTTTTATATATTTTTTCCTTTTGTGTAGAACAAAAGCGGACATTTTTAAATTTACATCTGTTTATAACATTTTTTGTGAGAGTATATTAATTTTTCATAATACTATTAAAACATTTTTAACTAGTTATTTTGATAATTCAAATCACTATTCACCACAAAATTCTGCAACACATCTTTTATATGCTTCAACTGGATTTTCAGCTTTTGTAATAGGTCTTCCTACAACAATATAGTCAGATCCTAATTCATTTGCCTTTTCAGGTGTAGTAATTCTAACTTGATCTCCTACATCATCAGTTTTAAATCTTATTCCAGGAGTCACAGTTATAAAGTTTTTACCACAAACTTCTTTAACTTTTTGAACTTCTAAAGGAGAACAAACAACTCCATCCAAACCTGCCTCTTTAGTATTTTTGGCATAATGCATAACAACATCCTCGATAGGTTTATTTATTAATAAATCTTTTTCCATACGCTCTTGGCTAGTTGATGTAAGCTGTGTAACAGCAATTAATAATGGTCTACTGCCATCTTCTTTTGTTAATCCTTTTAATCCAGCTTTCATCATATCTATTGTACCAGACGCATGCACATTGCACATATCTATATCTAAATTAGCAAGTGATTTCATCGCTTTTTCTACTGTATTTGGTATATCATGTAATTTTAAATCTAAAAATATTTTATGCCCTCTTTGTTTTATTTCTCTAACAATATCTGGTCCTTCTGCATAAAATAATTCCATACCTATTTTTAAAAATAAGCTTTCTTCATTAAATAAATTTAAAAACTTTAAAGTATCTTCTTTACTTTTAAAATCACACGCAATAATAACTCCTTTTCCCATATTTATAAAATCCTTTCTTTATATTTAATGCGCTTTACCTATAATGTCACTCAAACTTTGAACACCATATTTTTCCATAACCTTAGGCAAATCTTCAATAATTTCCTTACAAGCATATGGATTTTTTAAATTAGCTGCTCCAACTTGTACAGCACTAGCACCTGCAAGCATCATTTCAATAACATCTTCTGCTGATTCGATTCCTCCAACACCGATAATTGGTATATTTACAGCTTCATAAACTTGATATACCATTCTTAGTGCTACTGGAAAAATAGCAGGACCTGAAAATCCACCCATTTTATTAGCTATTACAGGCTTTTTAGTTTTTAAATTAATTCGCATTCCAAGCATTGTATTTATTAAAACAATACCATCTGCTCCACCTTCTTCGCAAGCTTTTGCAATTTCTACTATATTAGTAACATTTGGAGTTAGTTTAACATATATAGGTTTTGTAGTGACTGATTTTACTGCTTTTGTTACCTCTTTTGCTGCTTCTGCACTTGTTCCAAAAGCCATACCTCCATTGTGAACATTAGGACAGCTGATATTTACTTCTATAATTTCGACTTGCTTCTGCTTATCTATTTTTTCACAACAATATTTATATTCATCAATAGAAAATCCGCTAATATTAGCAATTAATGGCTTTTTGAAACATTTTCTGAGTTTAGGAAGTTCATCTGAAATAACTTTTTCTATTCCAGGATTTTGTAGTCCAATGGAATTTATTAATCCATTTTTACATTCTGCAATACGAGGTAATGGATTTCCAAATCGAGCATCTTTTGTAGTTCCTTTAAATGATATTGAACCCAGAATATTAATATCATAAAACTCTGTAAATTCATAACCAAATCCAAATGTTCCACTAGCAGGAATTACTGGATTGTCTAATTGTACTCCACTTAATGTAACAGATAAATTTTTTTCTACCATATAACTTCCTCCTTTTTTAAAACTGGTCCATCTTTGCATATTCTTTTATTACCATATTTAGTTTTACAAGTACAACCCATACAAGCACCAAACCCACATCCCATACGCTCTTCAAAACTTAGCTCTCCATCACAATTTGTTACATCATATACTGCTTTTAACATTGCCATTGGACCACATGCAAAAAAGTATGAATAATTATTTAAATTTTTTATGATATCTGTTACAAATCCTTTTGTTCCGTAACTACCATCTACTGTAGAAATATGTACATCTATACCTAATTTTTTGAATTCTTCTTCGTAAAAAATATCTTCTTTAGAATTAAACCCTAATATCACTATTGGATTTTTACCTTGTTTTTGTAATACTTTGCATAATTTATACATAGGAGGTGTTCCAACTCCTCCTCCAATTAATAATGGGGTATCTCCGCCACAACTTACATCAAATCCATTACCTAGACCAGTTAAAACATCTAGTACATTTCCTTCTTGTAATGTAGACATTTTTTCAGTGCCTTTTCCCATAATTTTGTAAATAATTGTGATTGTGTTTTCATCATAATCACAAACAGAAATAGGACGTCTTAAGTAAAATCCTTCTATTTCTATATTAATAAATTGCCCTGGTTTAGTTACATATGTTGTGTCTCCTTGTAAAATCATTTTGAATACATCTTTAGCAATTTTTTTGTTTTCTAATATTTTATATTTAGATTTTCTTTCCAATTTTTTCACCTCTTCTATAATTTATAACTATATGGTATATTTAAAAGATTTTAAATTTTTTTAATTTTATTATGCTTCATGTGTAATTGTTCAGTTCCCTAGAATAATTTCTACAATAAATTCCATAATAACAAATTTTTATAAATCTGAAAATACAATATTACCACCACAAATAGTCATTTTACATTTACCAAAAACTTCATCTCCATCAAAAGGAGTTGCTTTTCCCATTGATACAAACTCAGATGAATTTATATTGTAATTTTCATTTAAGTCATATACTGTTAAATCTGCTTTTTCTCCAATTTTAATTTCAGTTCCTATTTTAAATATATTTCTTGGATTTGTATTCATTAATTGTATTAATTTTTCTAAAGTAATTACCGATGTTTTTACTAATTTTGTATATAATACTGGAAAAGCTACTTCTAGTCCGACTATACCCATTGCACTTCCTTGTAGTCCTTTACTTTTTTCTTCTGCTGAATGTGGTGCATGGTCTGTTATAATCATATCTATTGTTCCATCTTTAATTCCTTGTATTAATGCTTGTCTATCTTCTTCTGACCTAATAGGTGGATTCATTTTAAATCTTCCTTCTTCTTTAAGATTCATATCATTTAATGTTAAATAATGTGGTCCTGTTTCACAAGTTATATTAACACCTTCTTTTTTTGCTTGTCTTATTAGCTTTACACTTTCTTTTGTTGATATATGGCATACATGATAATGACATCCAGTTTTTTTTGATAATTCTATATCTCTTTTTATTGGACCCCATTCACTTTCTGAACATATTCCTTTATGATTATGTAATTTTGCATATTCACCATCATGTATATATCCTCCGTTTAAAAGTGAATTATCTTCACAATGAGCAACAATCATTTTGTTTAATTTTTTAGATTTTTGCATTGCATTTAACATCATTTCTTCACTTTGAACTCCATGTCCGTCATCTGAAAATGCTATTACATAATTTGCTATTTCGTCTAAATTTGCAAGCTCCTCACCTTTTTGACCTTTTGTTATAGTTCCATATGGATATACATTTATTTTTGCATCTTTTTTTATTGCATCTAGCTCTATTTGTAAATTTTCAATACTATCAGGTGTTGGATTTAAATTAGGCATTGCACATATGCTTGTGTATCCACCTTTTGCACCTGCCATACTACCAGTTGCAATTGTTTCTTTATAAATAAAACCAGGTTCTCTAAGATGTGTATGCACATCAATAAAACCTGGTAATAAATACATATTATTTAAATTATAAACTACATCGAATTCAGTAGGTTCGATGTTTGAAGAAATATTTGTGATTGTTTGATTTGTTATACTTAAGTCGCTTTTTTCGAATTTATTGTTTGTAAATATTATTGCATTTTTTAGTAATATTTTCATGAAAAAAACCTCCTTTTCTTATTTGATTTATCATATATAAAAGAACAAATTTTGTCAATATGTAGATTTATTTTTTTATGCGAAAGGGACGGAGAAATTGAGTTCCTTACTTTTATTTCTGATTTTTTTTAAGATATTTTAAGCGAATCAATTTCTCCGTCCCTTTTCGCGTTTTCATATATTTTTTATAATATGAAATATTTTCAAATCAAATTATTTTTTATGTATATTAGTATATTTTGATTTTTTTTATTTATACTAAATTAATAAAACTGCTATATGTAAGGAGAAATTTTTATGAAAAAAATATATTTTATAATTCTACTTTTCTTTCCTATAATACTTTTAGCTGGATGTAATAATTTAAATCAAACAAATACTACAAATGATAATTCTAATGTAGCAAATGTTGAAATTAGTAGGACTGGAACAATTTCAAATGATACATCATTAAATATTTTGCTTAATAATACTACAGAAAATACTTCTACTAAAAATAATACGGTTAGTACTCCGACTTCTAATAATACTACTTCTGATAATGGTACAAATACTGCACCTACTGAAAATTTATTATATGAATTTTCTACTCCATTAAAATCAAAATCTGCGAATAGATTAAATAATATACAAATAACCTGCTCTACATTGAATGGTGTAATTGTAAAACCTAAAGAAGAATTTTCATTTTGCCAAACTATAGGAAAAGCTACTGAAGATAAAGGTTATAAAAAAGCTGATGTTATTGTTAATAAAGAAGTAACTCAAGCTCTAGGTGGTGGAAATTGTCAAGTAAGCTCTACTTTATATAATGCTGTTCTTGGAATTCCTGATTTAACTGTAACAGAAAGACATCCTCATGGTAAAGCTGTAAATTATGTTCCTGAAGGAAAAGATGCTGCTGTTTCTTATGGTAGTAAAGACTTAAAATTTATAAATAATACTGCAAATTCTATAAAAATTTATTCTAGTGTAGATAATCAAAATGTATATATAAAAATTGTTTCGATTACGTAATTTATTATAATATTTAGACATTTTTGTTATTTTTCGTAATATATTTTTAATGTGGAGGTACTATATGCATATCAAAAATTTTTTATTAAAAATACTATATATTTTTCTTGGATTAAGCATCTTATTTAATTATAATATAATAGTTTTTGCAACAGATAATTACACATGGTCAACATATACTGAATCTGTAGAAGCTTCTAATAATACTACTGAAAATATTTCTAGCAATCCACTTAATTTAGAATCTGGAGGAGCTATTTTAATTGATCAAAACTCTGGTCAAATATTATATGAACACAATAGCCATGAACAACTACGACCTGCAAGTGTTACAAAAGTAATGTCTATTCTTTTAATTATGGAAGCTTTAGATTCTGGGCAAATTACTTTAAATGATAAAGTTCCTTGTAGTGAAAAAGCAAGCTCTATGGGAGGATCTCAAATTTGGCTTACAACAACTGAAACATTAACCGTTAGTGATATGCTTAAATCTATATGTGTTGTTTCTGCAAATGATTGTACTGTTGCTATGGCTGAATTTTTGTGTGGTAGTACTGATGCTTTCGTAGAAAAAATGAATTCAAGAGCTAAAGAGCTTGGTATGAATGATACTTGTTTTAAAAATTGCCATGGTATTGATGAAGATGGTCATGTTACAAGTAGCTATGATATAGCTTTAATGTCAAGAGAACTTTTACAAAATCATCCTAGTATAACAAATTATACAACTATATGGATGGACAGTATTCGTGGTGGAGAATCTGAACTTGTTAATACAAATAAGTTAGTTAGAAATTATGAAGGATGTACTGGTTTGAAAACTGGATCTACAAGTTTAGCTTTATATAATTTATCTGCAAGTGCAACTCGTAATAATTTAAGTTTAATTGCTGTTATAATGAAAGCTCCAACTACAGCTATAAGATTTTCTGAAGCTAAAGCTTTACTTGATTATGGTTTTAGTAATTATTCTTCTACTGAACTTGCAACTGCAAATGATATTGTAAAATCTGTTTCTGTTGAAAAAGGTGTTGAGGACTCTGTAAATGCTGTTTTTTCTGAAAATAAATCTTGCTTGATTTCTAAGGGTCAGGAATCGAAAATATCTCAACAAATTAATATACCTGATAGTATATCTGCTCCTGTTACTAGGGGTCAAAAGATTGGTGAAATAAATTATTACTTGGATGATAAGTTATTATGTAGTGTGGATATTGTTTCTGATAAGGATGTTGAAAAAAATAGTTTTATGAGCATGAGTGCTTTTATTATAAGAAAGTGGTTTAGTCTTTTGAGGATTTAAGTATTTTGATATTTTGTAAAACTATGTTGACATTCTTCCAATAATTTAAACTAGGAAGAGCATCTCAATTTTTAAGATGCTCTTCCTTCTTTTATTATTAAATTTTATAATTTTTACACATTTTGAATATTTCTTTCAATCTCTCATCCTGTTTAGTCAAATACAAATATCCTATCAATCCCTCAAACGCAGTTGAATACATATAATCTGCAGGATCTGCATTTTTTGGTAAATGATGATTTTGAGCATTTCTTCCTCTTCTTACTATATCTAGCTCTTGCTCTGTTAAATTTTCCTCTATTTGTTTTAAAATATCAGCTTGAGCTTTTGCTTTTACGTATTTTATTGTTTCTATATGTAATTTGTGTGGTTTTAATTTTGTTTTATTTACTAAGTCTGTTCTTATGTATAATTCGTATATACAATCTCCAACATATGCCCATGTTAATGGTGATAGCATATTAACTTCTTCTGGAGATTTTGTTCTTTGTATTAATTCTTCCAATATTTCCTCCTTGTTATTTGTTCATAATATTTAAACAGTTGGATTATATCGTTTTATATTATTTTACATAAAGACTTATATCGTATTTTTTTCAAATACGATATAAAAAACTTTATTTCACTGGCTGTTCCAACGTTATTTTACCTATCTTTCCGCTTCTAAATTCATCTAATAATATTACAGATACTTTTTCGTAATCTATTCTTCCACCAGACATTATTGCTCCCCTCTTTTTTGCTATTGTGTCTAGTATACTTAAGTATTTGTCATTTTCATCTATATCATCTGATGAATTCATTATTTCATCTATTTTGTTATCTAACTTATATCGCTCTGAAAGATTTTGTTTGTAGTTATTTACTAAGTATTTTAATAATGAAAATGCTATTTCTGTTTTTTCTAATATGTCATCTTTTATAGTTCCAGCATAAGCTAAATTCATTGCGATTTTTTCATTTTCAAATTTTGGCCATAATACACCAGGGGTGTCCATTAGCTCTATTCCCTCTTCTACTTTAATCCATTGTTTTTGTCTTGTTACACCTGGTTTATTTCCTACCTTGGCAGATGTTTTTTTAGATATTCTGTTTATAAATGATGATTTTCCTACATTTGGTATTCCAAGTACTAGCACTCTTATATTTTTTCCAACTCTTCCTTTTTGAGCATATTTTGCTTGTGATTCTTTTGCTACAGTTTGAATTTTGTTTATAACATCTCTAATTCCTTTTCCTGAATTTGCGTCTGTTATAACTGCTGGGATATTGTTTTTTTCGAAATATTTAACCCAAGCTATAGTTGTAGCTTCATCTGCTAAATCACATTTGTTTATGACTACTATTTTATTCTTTTCTTTTATATATTCTTGAATATCTGGATTTTGACTTGCAAGTGGTATTCTTGCATCTAATATTTCTACTACTAGGTCTACTAATTTTAAGTCTTCTATTATTTGTCTTTTTGTTTTTGCCATGTGACCTGGGTACCAGTTAATAACGACCTTTGATAAACTTTTTTGTGTTTCATTATTTGCCTTTCTTTCCATAAAAAAACACTTCCTTTCTATTTTAGATTATTTCTATTATATTAAACATTTTTCACGCAAGTAGAAATTCATTATCAATTATATCACACTTTTCTTTATTTATAAAGTCAAGCGCCTCAAAATATTTATCTTCACATTTAAAAATAATTCTTATATTTCCATCATTATCTATTACAATATCTTCTATTAAATCATCAATTATTCTTTTTTCTAACTTTTCTATATAACTTAAATTAGTAAAGTCGTTCATCCATTCTTTATTAGCATTAGAATTAAAATCTATTTTACTAATTTTATCATTTAATTCTTTTTGCAATTTTTTTAATCTGTTTATTTCTTTGCTATATTCATCTCTATACTCCCAATATTCATCTTCTGTTATAAAGCCATCTTTTAAATCACTTTGAATATTATCTCTAAGCATTACATATTCTTCAATTTTTTTATTATTTGATTCTATTTTTATTTTCATTATTTCTAAATCATAATCTTTATCTTTTTGAGTAATAATTTCTACAATTTGTTTATTTAGATAATCAACATTCTTTTTAAAGTTATTTAATATTTCTATTACATTTTGTTCTAACTTCTTTTTATTACAAGCGTGTCTTGTACAACTCTTTTTATATACAAAATTTGAGCAATAATAATATTCATATCCTTTTGATTGTCTTAATACTAAATTGCCACCACATTCATTACATCTTAAATGTCCTGCAAACAAATCATAACTATTATCTTTTCTTACTTTTATTGTTCTATCATATAATAATTCTTGCACCTTTTCAAAATCATCAGTTGAAATCAATGCTTTATGATGATTAGGAATAATAATCCAATCATCTTCTGATACTCTTAATGTTTTATTAACTTTATGACTTAATTTTTTCATTTTTCCTTGTACTAAATCTCCTGTATATGTTCTGTTTTTTAAAATATCATCTAATTTTTTTGTTGTCCATTTTTTTGATGTTTCCTTGTAATTATATTTATATATTTTCTCATCCACTTTATAAGTAGAAGGAGTTGCTATATTCATTTTATTTAATTCTTCTACAACTTCCTTCTTACTTTTTCCATTTAATATCATTGAAAATATTTTTTTTACAACATTTGCAGCCTTTTTATCAATTATAAATTTATATTTATCTTTTGGATCTCTAAAATATCCGTAAGGTGCTGTTGAGCCTATAAATTGTCCATTACTTTTTTTGTTATCTAAAACACTTCTAACTTTATTAGAAATATCTCTCGCATACTCATCATTCATTAAGTTTTTAAATGGAACGATAACATTATTAACTGATTTAGGGTCTTTAAAACTATCTACATTATCATTTATTGCTATAAATCTAACACCATATCTAGGAAATTCTTTTTCAATATAATTACCTACTTCAATATAATTTCTTCCTAATCTTGATAAATCCTTAACAATAATACAGTCAATTTTATTGGATTTAATATCTCTCATCATTCTTTCAAAATCTGGTCTATCAAAAGTAGTACCAGAATATCCATCATCAACATAATAATCTATTATCTTTAATTCTTTATCATTTGAAATAAATCTTTTTATTAAACTTCTTTGATTACCTATACTATTTGATTCTGATTTATCACCATCATCTGATGAAAGTCGTAAATAGACACCTACATTCCATTTTTTCATATAGCCACCTCCAATTCGTTATTAACTGCATTTACTAATCTTTCATATTCATCTTGATATTTAAACTTAATTGTTAAATTACCACCCTCGTGAACATAAATGCACTCAATTAAATCTTCAATGACTTCTCTTGTTAAACTTTTAATTTTTTTATTTCGTCTAAAATGTTCAATCCAATATTCATCCTCTTTGATATCTTTTAAACTAATTTCTATTTTTCTTTCATATACTTGTATTTCATTATTTATATTTTCAATACTTTGTTCATAATCTTTTGAATAATTTATAAACTCATCTTTTGTTATCTTATTTAATTTCCAATCTTCATAAGATGTTTTTTTTAACTTCTTGTACTTTTCTATATCATTTTGTAATTTTGATATCTTATATTCATATTCTTCTTTATTTGTAGTATTTTTATTTTCTTTTATTTTTTTAATTGTTTTTTCTATATTTAAAACTGATTTTATTTGCATTAAAATAGTTTCAATCACAGTTGAATCTAAATCAGCAGTTCTAATTTTATGTGGTGTACATTTGCCAGAAGTTGTTTTATAATTTCTGCAATAAAAGTTAGAACATATACGCCCCTCTCTTGTATCTTCCATTTTACACATACTTCTACCACAGTCAGCACACTTAATTTTGTACTTATATATAGTTAATTTTTCTGGCTTTTTCTTTTTATGATTTCTTTCTTCTATAATTTTTTGAATTTTATCAAAATCATCTTTACATACAATACCCTCGTGAGTCCCTTCTACAATTACCCATTCACTTTTAGGTCTATATATCTGTCTATGGTCTTTATAACTAATAGATCCCGTCCTATTCCAAACTAAATTACCTATATAAATTTCACTTGTTACCATTTTCCCTATTGTTGATGTACTCCAATGATATATTGCCTCAACTTCTTCTGGATTCATACTCAATTTATATTTTTTTCTTCGTTGAACTTCTTTTCTGCATAAAATACCATTATCATTTAAGAACTTTGCAATTTTAATGTGTCCATCACCATTTAATGCCATATTGAATATTTTTCTAACAACCGGTGCTTCTTCTTCATCAATAATAAGTTGATGTATATTTTCTGGATTTTTCTTATATCCATAAGGACAAGTTCCACCAACCCATTCACCATTTAAAGATTTAGTCATCAAAACACTTCTAACTTTATTAGAAATATCTCTTGCATACTCATCATTCATTAAGTTTTTAAATGGAACGATAACATTATTAACTGATTTAGGGTCTTTAAAACTATCTACATTATCATTTATCGCTATAAATCTAATGTTATATAGTGGAAAGATTTGTTCAATATAATTACCTACTTCAATGTAATTTCTTCCAAATCTTGATAAATCTTTTACTATTACAGTATTTATATCACCGTTTACAAGAGCATTAAACATTCTTTTAAACTCTGGTCTATTGAAAGTAGTACCAGAATATCCGTCATCTGCATAATAATCTATTATTTCAATATTTTCTTCTTTTTTTAAGAAGAACTCTATTATCTCTTTTTGATTTGATATACTATCTGATTCTGCATTATCGCCATCTTCTGATGATAATCTACAATATACTGCAACTTTCCATATCTTTTTTTCAGTTTGTATCTTCTTTTTTTTACGAGGCATTATTCAACACCTCCATTTTCAAGTTCTTTTTTTGCGTATGAGCAAAAACTCATAAACCTTAAATTAAACAATTCTTCATCACTTAAAGGACTTTGATTAACAGCAATTACAATCAATTTTTTCTTTATGATATAATCAATCATTTTGTGAAAGAAATACACCGGTTGTCTTGTTAATCTTTCAAAGTTAACAACTAATATTACGTTGATTTTTCCATCTCTAACATCTTTTAATAATCTTTTATATGCAGGTCTATTTTCAGTAGTTCCAGATTTACCATTATCTCTATAAACTTTTACTACATCTGGATAATCACGATATTTGCAATAAGATAATACATATTCTTCTTGCCTTTTTAATGCCTCATCATCTTTATGTGCTACTCTTACATAAACTCCTATTCTATAATCTTTAATTCCCATAATTTTTCCTCTCCTTTCATTTGCAATTTGATTTTATAAAGAAGAGAATTAAATTACGATTGTGCGATTTTTCTAATCGCACACTTGACTTACTTATATATATTTTTTATTACAGAAGTTAAACATTCTTCTGCTCTTTTTTCTGTATTAGAAAACTCTATTTTTACTTTTTTACCATTACATTTAAACATATATGGATTAGATGAAGATTTAATAAAATCCAATAGTTTTTCATTACTATTGGATTTCTTACTAAACTTTATTTCTGATATTTCTTCTAAATCTTCTAATTTTACATCATCAAAAGATAAATTATATTTCTCTTTAAGTTTTAGTTTTAAATCATTAACATCCATCAAATATCCTCCATTTCTTTCTTTTAGTTTTTAAAATATATTGGTCTTTGCTTGTAAAACCAAAATAATCACATTTAAGCAAAACATTATCAACCATTGTTTCTGCCTCTTTTTTATTTTTAGCCTTTACTTGAACATCTTGTTTGTATTTCTTCGTTATAATAGTCACTATATATTCTTTTTCTTTCTTCATCTTTTCCTCCAATCCCTAAACTTTTTAAATATGAAATAAAATCAATATCTTCACTTTCAATAAGTCCATTATTGATTTTTTCTAATGTATAAAAATCTACTTTACCTTTATATGCTACAAGTCTAGCCTTATCAATAGTTCTTAATTGTTCTAACAATATTAAAGAATCATATTTCAAAAAATAGTTTTTCCTTATTATTATATGTGTAGGCAATTTTGTTTTTTTCAGTATTTTTGTTAAAGGTGCTACTAATATGGTAGGACTGTATTTATTATTTAAATCATTTGAAAGAATCACCACAGGTCTTCTTCCATATTGTTCACTTCCAACTGTTGGATTTAAATCTGCAATAAATACACTCCCCCTTTTAATCTTATCTTCTTCTATCATCTAATTGAGCCGTACATATAATTTGTGGTGTTGTTCCATCAAAAAAATTTAATATATTTAATTTCCTATTTTTTAAATAATCTGTTAAAACTCTAACTACATCTTCCTGTGCTTTTTTCATACTTGTTTGTGAATGATCCATTGTTGTTTCAAATACCAATTTAACTCTAACTTTATATCTTTTTCTTTTCATAATTTTCCTCCTTAAATATGTAGAAAGCCAAAGTAAAAAAACTTTGGCTTTAATATCTTTAATTTTCTTCTTTTATATTTAAACTGATATTTTTCTTAATACCCTCAGTATGGGATTTCACCAAACTGTTGAATTGCTAAATCAACATCACAGGAATTTCACCTCCCCGAGGATCTCTCCGGGCTGCCCCCATTGCTTGTTTCTGTGGCTAGGCAGGAGTATCTTTAATTCTACTATTTGTCTTTGCAAATTAGGTGCTACCTAATTTTATGGTCAAGCATTTTATCGTCAAGCGTACTTACCAAAGTGCTATCAATAGTAGGAATGTATCTGATGTATTTGTCAAGTGAAAAATGGACCACTTTATAATTGAAAAACGGACCACTTTTTCAACTATAAAATTTACATATTTTTACTATTTTTCCAAGAAATTGTTTCTTCATATCTATGACTTACATTTCTTGAAAGATCTAA
>JAGALX010000001.1 GCA_017625035.1 Clostridia bacterium | reverse complement strand
GGTAACTAAAGTTAACTTTTATTTCAGGCTATATATTTTTGAGTGTGCTAAGAAAAAAGCATACAAAACATTTCTGGTGATGATTACATGGAGGAAATACCTGTTCCCATACCGAACACAGAAGTCAAGCTCCAATGTGCCAAAGATATTTGTGGGTTACCCTGCTGAGAAAATAGGTTGTTGCCAGATTTTTTTATTTTTATAAGGCATAGATTAGGAATATGATAAAATGTATTTTTAATCTATGCTTTATTTGACTTATATTAGATGTACTGATATAATTTCAACAATGTTTTATTTTAAAAATTGTAATAAATAATTTTTATAAAAATACTATTAATAGATAAAATGCAACTAACATGGAAATATAAAATTAATATGCAAGATATTATTAGCATATAAAGAATCGTTAATATTCGTAAACATAGCTAATATTTAAAAGTTTGATTAATATATCAATATTAAATATAAAAGATAGTAATGAATTTATACAAATATGCTAAGCATGGAAAATTCTATATAATAATACTATGTATATAAATAATGATTTACAAAAAGCATTAATGGAAAGGGGAAGTAAAATGGCAAGAGAAATTTGGAAAGCTGGTACATTTATATATCCAATACCAGCAGTGATGGTAACATCAGGAACTTTTGAAAACTCAAATATAATGACTGTAGCTTGGACAGGAATAATAAATACAAATCCTGCTATGTGCTATATTTCAGTGAGACCAGAGCGCTATTCATATAATTTAATAAAAGAAAATGGAGAATTTGCAATTAATTTGACAAATCAAAAATTAGCGTATGCTACAGATTGGTGTGGGGTAAGATCTGGTTCAAAATTTGATAAGTTCAAAGAAATGAATCTAACAAAAGAAAAAGCAAAATTCATTAATTGTCCACTAATAAAAGAAAGTCCTGTTGCCATTGAATGCAAAGTAAAAGAGATAAAAGAGCTCGGTAGCCATCACATGATAGTAGCAGAAGTTTTATCAATTGATGCAGACAAAAAATACATAAATGAAAATGGCTCTTTTGACATTTCAAAATGTGATTTAATAGCGTATTCAAACGGAAATTATTACGAATTGGGCAGGAAAATTGGGAAATTTGGCTTTTCTGTTGAAAAAAAGAAGAAGAAAAGTAAAAATAAATCTGTTAAAGGTTGACATATCTGAAAACAAGTGGTAAAATATTTAAGCATATGATTTTAAAAAAAGATTAGCTTATATATAAATAAAGCAAAAATAATTAGCTGGAGGTGTATCTAAATGGCTGCAAAAGGAGCAAGAGAATCAATAACATTAGCATGTTCAGATTGTAAAAGAAGAAATTATACAACTGAAAAAAACAAAAAAAATACAACAGATAGACTTGAAGTAATCAAATATTGTCCATTCTGCAAAAAACGTACAACACATAAAGAAACAAAATAACCTTTCTAAGGAGGAGTTTTTAATGGCTAAAGATGAAAAAAATAAAAAAAATAAAGATCAAAAAAAAAGTTTTCTTAAAGAATCAAAGGCTGAACTAAAAAAAGTTAATTGGCCAAAACCAAAACGTTTAGTAAATGATACTGCAACTGTTATCGGAATTGTATTAATTGTTGCCATCATAGTGTTCTTATTAGACTTTGCATTTTTAACATTAAATGAAAAAGTAATTATTAATGGACAAGAAAAAATAAAAAATTCAACAAACAATTCAATAGTTGTAGAAAATGTAGAATCAATCGAAAATACAACTGAAACACAAAATACTGAAAATACAGCAGAATCAACAGAAACTACTACGACAGAAAATACAGTTACTACTGAACAAAGCACAACACCAGAAAATAATGTTGAAACAGAAAACAATACAGTAGAATAATCTTTAAGAATACAATTATAAAAGGAGGCTAGAAAATATGTCTCGAGAAAACGAGGAATTAATTCCAAGATGGTATGTAGTACATACATATTCAGGTTATGAAAACAAGGTAAAAACAGACTTAGAAAAGACTGTAAAAAACAGAGAACTTGAAGATTTCTTTTTTGATATAATTGTACCAATGGAAGAGCAGATTGAAATAAAAGACGGCAAGAAAAAAACTAATTTAAAAAAGGTTTTTCCAGGTTATGTCTTAATAAAAATGATTGTTACAGAACAAACATGGTATATTGTAAGAAATACTAGAGGTGTTACTGGATTTGTTGGTTCAGGAACAGACCCTATACCGCTTACAGATGAAGAAATAAGAAGTATGGGATTTGAAAAAGTAGAAATTAATGTTGACTACGATGTAAATGATTCTGTAAAAATTGTAGAAGGTGCATTCTCTGAATGTGTAGGAACTGTACAAGAAATTAACAAAGAAAAACATAAAGTTAAAGTTTTAGTTTCTATGTTCGGAAGAGAAACACCAGTAGAACTTGAATTTTCTCAAGTTCAAAAAGTTTAATTAGTTAATAATTTAAAATTATATAAATTATTTTGTCAATATCATATTAAAGGAGGTGCAATAAAGTGGCAGATAAAAAAGAAGAAAACAAAATTATCAAATTACAAATTCCTGCAGGTAAAGCTACACCAGCTCCACCAGTAGGACCAGCTTTAGGAGCAAGTGGTGTTAACATTATGCAATTCGTTAAAGAATTTAATGATAGAACAGCTAACCAACCTGGAATGATAATACCAGTTGTTATTACTGTTCATAAAGATAAATCTTTTGAATTCGTAACAAAAGTACCACCAGTAGCTGTGTTAATTAAAAAAGCTGCTAAAATTGAAAAAGCTTCAGGAAAGCCAAATAAAGAAAAAGTTGCTACAATAACAAAAGCTCAAGTTAAAGAAATAGCTGAACAAAAAATGCCAGACTTAAATGCTGCATCATTAGAAGCTGCAATGAGTATGGTTGCTGGAACAGCTCGTTCTATGGGTGTTGTAGTTGCTGAATAATATTAAAAAATAAATTGGGAGAATGTATATTCGTTAGAACCAAAGGAGGATTAAAATGAAAAAAAATGGAAAGAGATATCAAGAGTGTGAAAAACTTGTTGATAAATCAAAAGTATATCCAGTAGCAGAAGCTATCGAGATATTAGAAAAAATGCCAAAAGCAAAATTTGATGAAACTGTTGAATTACATGTTAAATTAGGAGTTGATTCTAAACATGCTGATCAACAAGTTAGAGGTACCACAGTACTTCCAAATGGAACTGGTAAAACTTTAAAAGTTTTAGTATTTGCAAAAGGACCAAAAGCAGAAGAAGCTGTTAAAGCAGGAGCTGACTTTGTAGGTGCAGAAGAATTAATACCAAAAATTGAAAAAGAAAACTGGTTTGATTATGATGTAATCGTAGCTACACCTGATATGATGGGTGTTGTTGGTAGATTAGGTAAAGTATTAGGACCAAAAGGATTAATGCCAAACCCTAAATCTGGAACTGTAACAATGGATGTTACAAAAGCTATACAAGAAATCAAATCTGGTAAAGTTGAATACAGATTAGATAAAACTAATATAATTCACTTAGGATTTGGTAAGGTTTCATTTGGTAAAGAAAAATTAGTAGAAAACTATGATGCAATAATGGGAGCTATTATAAAAGCTAAACCAGCTGCAGCCAAAGGTCAATACATTAAAAGTGTTGCAATTTCTACTACTATGGGACCTAGTATGTATATTGATCAAAAATAATTTATAAATAAATAGCCAAAGAAAGTAGGCATCTGTAAGTCCTACCGAGGCATTATATTGAACGGATTTATCCAATCTTTATTATGTCTTTAAGGCTATGAAGATTGGATTTATTTTTGCAAATTTTTTAGGAGGTGAAATCGAAAAATGGCAAGCGAAAAAGTTTTAAAACAAAAAGAGGAATTAGTAAAAGCTTTAGCAGAAAGAATGAAAACTGCAAAAGTTATAATATTAACAGATTACAGAGGAATTAATGTCGCTGATGTAACTAAATTAAGATCTGATTTAAGAAATGTTAATTCAGAATATAAAGTTATAAAGAACAACATTATAAAAAGAGCTTTAGATATGAATGGTGAAAATGGTCTTGATGATTTATTAGTAGGGCCTACAGCAATATTAATGGGTGATGAAGATTATTTAGAACCATCAAAAGTTCTATACAACTTTTCAAAAAATAATGATTTTTATAAAATTAAAGGTGGTATAATTGACGGAAAAGTTATGACAGCAGAAGAAATAATTGCACTTGCAAAACTTCCATCAAGACAAGAATTACTTGCAAAACTTGCTGGATGCTTACTTGCAAACATTTCAAAATTGGCTGTTGCGCTTGATCAAGTCAAAGCTCAAAAAGAAGCTTAATTTTAGTTTTTTGTTCATTGGATATTGTAAAGTATTAATTTATATAAAAAATTAAAATAAAAAAATGATGAAGAAATTTAAATGTAAAATTTAGCTCTAAAATTTGAATATAAAAATAAAATTTTAAAGTAAAATTTGAGTTTAAAATATAAAAAAATTACAAGTAAAATTTTAATATAAAAAAAAAAATATATTAAAGTAATAAAAAACAATTTTTATAATCAAAAAATTAAATTGAAATTTAAGTAAATAAGAAAATTAAAAATATAAGTGCATGGCACTAAAATTAATTAAATAGGAGGATTTTAAAATGAGTAAAGAAGAAATGATTGAAGCAATCAAAAAAATGACAGTAGTTGAATTAGCTGATTTAGTAAAAGCTATAGAAGAAGAATTTGGAGTATCTGCAGCAGCAGTTGCAGCACCAGCAGCAGGAGCAGCAGGAGCAGCAGCTGAAGAAAAAACATCTTTTAATGTAGTATTAAAAGAAGCTGGAGCTAACAAAATCCAAGTAATCAAAGTTGTTAGAGATGCAACAGGATTAGGATTAAAAGAAGCTAAAGACTTAGTTGATGGAGCACCAAAAGCAGTTAAAGAAGGAGCAAGCAAAGAAGAAGCTGAAGACTTAAAAGCTAAATTTGAAGCTGTAGGAGCTGTAATCGAATTACAATAATAATTACTAAAAAGAGCTATGTACTTTGCATAGCTTTTTTTGTTGCATTGAATAAAAATGAACGAATGGTCATTTTTGATAAATGCAATTTTATCAGAAAAATCAATACTTTCAAGGATACCTATTGACTTTAATACTGCAAAGTAATAAAATAAATGAATAAACAATAAATATCGGAGGATTTTATGAAAATTTTATTTGATGCCATGGGTGGAGATAATGCACCAGAAGCAAATATAAGAGGTGCAATCACAGCAATCAAAGAAATTGATGCTGAAATTATTTTAATTGGAAATGAAAAAATATTAAATGAAAAAATTAAACAAATATATGGAAAAGATAGCATAGAAGAAATAAGTAACAAAATAAAAATTGTTAATGCTGAAGAAGAAATTACAATGGAAGATATTCCTACAAAGGCAATCAAAACAAAAAAGAACTCTTCTATGGTTGTTGGTTTTAATATGTTAAAAAATGGCGAGGGCGATGTATTTTTATCCGCAGGAAATTCAGGAGCTTTATTAGCAGGAGCAACTCTATTAGTTGGAAGAATAAAAGGAATTGACAGACCTGCTTTAGCTGCAATGTTACCAGCATTTGAAGGTAGATTTTTACTAATGGATGCAGGAGCAAACACTAACTGTAAAACTATCAATATAGTACAATTTGCTCTAATGGCAAGTATTTACCTAAAAAACACTTATAAAATTGAAAAACCAAAAATTGGACTTCTTAATAATGGAACTGAAGAAACAAAAGGTAATGATTTGATGAAAGAATCATATAAATTATTAAAGGAAAATGCAGAATCTTATGGATTTGAGTTTTATGGAAATATAGAAGGAAGGGATGTTTTTTCAGGCGAAGTTGATGCAATTGTTACAGATGGATTTACTGGTAATATATTCTTAAAGACTACAGAAGGCGTAGGAAAAATGGTTAAAAGTAATTTAAAAAAGGAATCTAGTAAAAGTATTTTTTCTAAATTTTCATTATTACCAGCTATGCCAATAATAAAAAGATTTGCAAAATCAATGGATTATAAGGAATATGGAGGAGCTTTATTCTTAGGGGTAAAACAACCTGTTATAAAGGCTCATGGTAGTAGTGATGAAAAATTATTTGTATATACTTTAAAACAAGCAGTAAATTTTGTTAATGACAAAACTGTAGATAATATTATTGAAAAATATACAAATATAAATTTAGTAAATCAAAGTGAGGCTTTAATTCAAAATAAAGAGCAACTTTAATTGATAATTATAACAATTTATAGACTAATAATATAAAATGATAGCAATATAAATAAAAATTTAATATGAAAATTAGTAATTGTTACAGTTGAGGTGTCAATAATAAATATTTGTAATAAAAATATTTATATATTTATTATTATCAAAAACTATTAATTATCAGACAAAAAATAAATTTAAAAAAAATCTTGACTTTTTCTGATACATATATTATTGTAGTAACCATAGGAGAGATATTTGAAAGGGGGTGAATTTATGGGCCCAGATAACGAACTTTTCGAGAAAGTAAAAGGAATAATTGTTGAACAATTAGGAGCAAATGCAGAAGCAGTAAAAATGGAAGCTTCTTTTATAGATGATTTAGGTGCAGATTCTTTAGATATAGTTGAATTAATAATGGCTTTAGAAGAAGAATTTGATACAGAAATACCAGATGCTGATGCAGAAAAAATAGTAACAGTTGGAGATGTTGTTGAATACATCAAAGATCATGTTGAATAATAAAAATGAAAGGTTTAATCCTTTCTTTTTTTAATAATTTTATAACTGAAGTTTAAATAAAATTTTAGTTAAATCAAATAAAATTAGACAATTTAGAAAGGTAATTCAAATGGAATTTAATAAATTAGAAAATAGTATAGGATATGTATTTAAAAACAAAGAATTATTAAAAAAAGCTTTAACACATACTTCATATGCATACGAAAATAAAGTAGAAAGTAATGAAAAATTAGAATTTTTAGGTGATAGCATATTAGAGTTTATATCAAGTAAATACATATACAATAATTACAAAAAGTTAAAAGAAGGAGAAATGACTAAAGTTAGAGCTGATGTTGTATGCGAAAAAAGTTTGCACAAAATAGCAAGTAAGCATAATTTTAGTGATTTCTTATATCTAGGGAAAAGTCAAAAATCTAATGAAAAAAATGTAAGACCCGCAATATTAGCAGATAGTGTTGAGGCAGTAATAGCTGCTATCTATTTTGATTCTGGATTAGAGCAAGCGGAAAGATTTATTGTAGAAAATCTAAAAGAAGCAATAGAACTAGCAAGTTCCAATGTGGGAATGAAGGATTATAAAACTGTATTACAAGAAAAATTACAAATTCATGGGCCTGTTAATATTAAATATAATATTATTAAAGAATTCGGACCAGACCATGATAAAAACTTTGTAGCAGAAGTTTTATGTAATGGAAAAATTTTAGCTGAAGGTACAGGTAAAACAAAGAAAATGGCAGAAATGGAAGCCGCAAGAAAAGCGTTGTTGAATATGTGATATAAAAAATCGACAGATAGTGTAATTTGCACTATGAAAAAATCAAATAAAAAAATCCTTAATAAAAAAGCTGTTGATAATGTAAAGCGAACTATGAAAAATAGAATATGAAAATATTGTTGAATCAAAATAAAAAAAGAGGTTGAAAGGAAGTATTTTATGAAAAAAGAATATATTATTCCAATATTTGTTCCTCATTTAGGATGTCCTAATGATTGCACTTTTTGTAATCAGAAAAAAATAAGTGGACAAACTAAAATGGTAACTGCAAAAGATGTAAAAAATACAATAGAATATTATTTAAAAAATTTTAAAGATAATAACAAATATGTTGAGGTAGCATTTTTTGGAGGAAGTTTTACTGGAATTGAATCTGAAAAACAGGAAGAGTTATTAAGTGCTGCATATGAGTTTATAAAAATAAAAAAAGTAAATAGTATACGTATTTCTACAAGACCAGATTATATTGATAAAAATATATTGAAACGATTAAAAAAATATGGAGTAAAAACAATTGAACTTGGTGTGCAATCAACAAATGATTACATATTAAATAGAAGTAGACGAGGACATACATTTGAAGATGTAAAAAATGCGTCTAAATTAATAAGAAGACATGGATTTATTTTAGGCCATCAAATGATGGTTGGGCTACCAGAAAGCACTCGCAATGATGAATTAAATACTGCTAAAGATTTAATAAAATTAAAACCTAAAATTATCAGAATATATCCGGTATTAGTAATAAAAGGAACTAGGTTAGAAGAAGAATATTTATCAGGAGAATATGAGCCACTAACAGTTGAACAAGCAGTAGAAATATCAAAAGACTTATTAGCTCTGTTTAATGCAAAGAAAATAAAAGTAATAAGAATTGGATTACAAAATACAAATGAAATTACAGATCCGAATAATGAAAATAGCCAAGTTGTAGCAGGACCATATCATCCTGCATTTAGACAGTTAGTAGAGGATAGATTATGGTATGATGTAATAGCAAATAAAATAAAAAAAATAAATTCAAAAATAAAAGATGTTCAAGTAGATGTAAATCCATATAATGTAAATAATGTTGTTGGACACAAAAGAGCTAATGTCGAAAAAATAGACGAAACTTATGATACGAATTTAATAGTAAAAGTAAATTCAAAAATAAAGCCAGGGAAAATAAAAGTCACTGTTAACTAAATATTTTAAAGTTTTATAAAACCATAAATTCTAATCTGAATAAAAACACCTATATTGTAAATAATTACATTATAGGTGATTTTTTATGTCAAAAAATAAATTAACGATATATATAAAAGAATATATTTTTATAATTATAGGAACGATGTTAATGGCTATTTCAAGTGCGTTAATATTATTACCAAATCAGTTATCAACAGGTGGTTTTTCGGGTATATCAACAATAATATATTACTTATTTAAGTATCCATTAGGTACATCAATGATAATATTAAATATACCATTATTATTAATTTCGTTTTTTAAAATAAATAAAAATCTATTTGTGAAATCAATTATAGGTACAATTTTATTATCAGTTTTTATAGATTTATTAGAACCTTTGGAACCAATTACAAATGACAGATTTTTAGCGTGTATATATGGTGGAATTATAATGGGCCTTGGAACAGCAATTATATTAAAAGCTGGTGCCTCTACTGGAGGAACAGATTTGCTTTCATATGTAATAAGAGCATATAATAATATATTTTCAAGTAGTAGTTTAATAACTATTGCTGATACTATAATAATATTTGTTAATATATTAGTTTTTGGTGAAGTTGAAATTGGTTTATATTCAGCTATTGCAATATATTTGATGGGAAAAATGATCGATATTGTTTTTGAAGGTATATATTTTACTAAAGTTATGTTTATAATATCAGATAAATATGAAAAAATATCAAAGGAAGTAGGTGTAAAAGTAAGAAGAGGTAGTACAGGAATATATTCAAAAGGAATGTATACAGGAGATAATAAAGTAATGTTATTTTGTGTTGGCTCTAGAAAAGAAATTGCGGAAATAAAACAAATAATTAAAGCAATAGATAAAAATGCTTTTATAGTAACAGCTGATGCGCGAGAAACATTAGGTAAAGGTTTTTCCGAATAAATTTATATATCATATCATATAAATAAAACAGGTGATATAGATGAAAAAAGTGTTATATATTTTTTTTATATTTGGAATTATTTTTGGCAATTTGAAACTTGTGTATGCAGATGATATATCAGAAGAAAATTTTTCAGAATATGATATGGAAGAGATTATATCAACTTCTGCTCCAGTTTCATCGGAAGCGGACATAACATTAAATTCTAGAATTGCGATTGCATATGATAGAGATTCTAATAAAACAATATGGGGAAAAAATGAAAATAAAAGAACTGCAATGGCATCAACAACCAAAATAATGACTGCAATAATTGTGGCTGAAAAATCTAATTTAGAGGACGTTGTAACAGTATCTGCTAAAGCTGCTGGAACTGGGGGATCAAGATTAGGTTTAAAAAAAGGCGATAAAGTTTCTATGAAAGATTTACTTTATGGCTTAATGCTTAAGTCTGGAAATGATGCAGCAGTTGCAATAGCAGAACATATTGCTGGTAGTGTTGATGGTTTTGCTTTATTAATGAATGAGAAAGCCCAAGAATTAAATTTAAAAGATACGCACTTTGTTACACCACATGGATTGGATGACCCGGATCATTATACAACTGCATATGAACTTGCTCAAATTACAGATTATGCATTAAAAAATGAGATTATTGCAAAAGTGGTGGCTACTAAATTTTATACTGTAAGCATTAATGGTTATCCAAAAGATTTATCTAATACGAATGAGTTGTTGGGAATTTTAAGTGGTGTAAATGGTGTTAAAACAGGTTTTACTAATAATGCAGGCAGATGTCTAGTGACGTCTGTAAATAGAAATGGTTTTAATATTATTACAATTGTGATTCAGGCTGATACGAAAAAAGATAGAACTAAGGATAGTGTTAAAATTATTGAACATGTTTATGAAAATTATGAGAAAGTTAATATTAGAGATATTGTTGATAAGAGGTTTGCTGAGTGGTGTAATATTAATAAAGGCAGAATAAACGTTGATAAAGCTAAAGATTGTAATATAAATTTGAAGTTTGGTAACTTGGAAAATGATGTGGTGGTCGTGAGGAAACAGGATTTTGATAATGTTGAGGTGGAAATAAATTCTATTTTTGAGCTCAAGGCTCCTGTGGAGAGTGGTACTATTGTTGGGAAATTGAAGGTTGTGGTTAATGAGGTTGTGATTGATTCGGTGGATGTTTGTGTTGAAAATTATATTGGTAAGAAGGATGTTGTTGATTATTTGTTTGAGTGTTTTAGGGCGTATACGAGATGATAATGTTGCCAAAAAGTGGTTGAGCTTTTTGGTGATTTTTTTTTGCTCTACAATGTTGAATTTATAGCTTTTCATACAAAAAACATCCTAAAATATTGAAAAATTGTAAATTAAACGATATAATATGAAAGATTTAAAAGAATTAATAGGAGGAATAAATATATGGCAACAAAAGACAAAGGTATGTGGATATTAATAGTATTTATTTTAGCAGGAATAGTAATAGGGGGATTAATTGGAGATTTTGCTTCAAAATCAACTGGATTATGGTGGCTTGCATATGGTCAACAGTTTGGTTTGAGTGATCCGTTATCAGTAGATTTAAGTGTAATAAAATTTTCATTCTCACTAATAATAAAATTAAACATCTCAAGTATATTAGGAATGATACTTGCAGTATTTATATACAGAAAAGTGTAATAGGGGTTCTAGGGGGCAAGAAAGGACTTGCATGGCAATTAAAATAAAAGAACTTCCAATAACAGAAAGACCATATGAAAAATTAGAAATGTATGGTGAAAAAATGTTATCAAATTCCGAATTATTGGCAATAATAATAAAGAATGGTACAAAAGAATATACTGCTATAGATATATCAAATAAAATTTTAAACAAAATTAATAACAATTTACGAGAATTACAAGATATATCATTAGATGATTTTAAAGATATACAAGGAATTGGAAAGGTAAAAGCAATTCAGTTAAAAGCAATATGTGAATTAGCAAAAAGAATGTCTAGACCAATTAATGATGCAAAAATTCAAATAAAAAATACAAAAGATATAGCTGGAATCTTTATGGATGAATTAAGATATGAAAAAAGAGAAATTGTAAAACTAATACTGTTAAATACCAAAAATATAATAATGAAAATTATTGATATATCTTTTGGAGGTACAAGCTCGGCCTTTTTAGAGCCAAAAGACATACTTATTGAGGCAATAAAAATAGGGGCACCTAAAATTATAATAGTACATAATCATCCAAGTGGAGATTCAGAGCCAAGTTTAGCAGATTTTGAAATAACCAAAAGAATAGAAGATGCATCAAAAATTATAGGAATCGAATTATTAGATCACATAGTTATTGGTGATGGAAATTATGTTAGTATTTTTTTGAAAAGAGGAGTGAACAATGTTTAAATTTAATCCGTTTAAATTAGTGTCTAAAGATATTGGAATAGATTTAGGAACTGCAAATATATTAGTAACTTTAAAAGGAAAAGGTATTGTTTTAAAAGAGCCATCTGTTGTTGCTATTGATAAAAAAACTGGTAATATACTATCAACTGGGTTTGAAGCAAAAGAAATGTTAGGTAGAACACCAGACGATATATCAGCTGTTAGACCATTAAAAGATGGCGTAATTGCAGATTTTACTGCTACACAACTTATGTTAAAAAATATATTGTCAAAAGTTTGTAAAAAATATAATGTAGCAAGACCAAGAGTAGTTGTTGGTGTTCCATTTGGTATAACTGAAGTAGAAGAAAGAGCTGTACAAGAGTCTGTTCTACAAGCTGGTGCAAGAGAAGTATATTTAATAGAAGAGCCAATGGCAGCAGCTATCGGTGCTAATATGGATGTTGCAGAACCAAGTGGTAATATAATCGTAGATATAGGTGGAGGTACAACAGAAGTTGCAGTAATATCTTTAGGGGGAATAGTAATAAGCTATTCTTTAAGAATTGCTGGAGATGAACTAGATGAAGATATTGTAAATTATGTAAAAAGAGAATTAAATCTAGCTATAGGAGAAACAACCGCAGAAGAAATCAAAAAAACTATAGGTTGTGCTAAACCTTTAATGACAGATATGTCAATGGAAATAAGAGGTAGAGATTATGCAACTGGTCTACCAAAAAATGTAACAATATATTCGTCTCAAGTATTAGAGGCGATGAGTGAATCTATATATAAAATTGTAGATTTAGTAAAAATGACATTAGAAAAAACACCACCAGAGCTATCATCTGATATAATGGAAAAAGGTATTATACTAGCAGGTGGTGGTGCATTAATTCAAAATTTAGATAAATTATTAGTTGATTATACAGGAATGCCAGTATATATAGCAGAAAATCCTTTAGATTGTGTTGTGAAAGGAGCAGGTAAAACATTAGATGATATAGATAAATTAAAAACAGTTTTTATAAATTCAAAAAGACGAAAATCAATTTAGGAGAAAAGAATGTATAGAGACAATAAAAATAGTAAAGTAGGCATAGTTATTACAGCTGTTATACTAATTTTATTAGTAATACTAACAAATCTAGATAATAATACTTGGAGTCGTATAGCAAATCCATTTACTAAACTTACTATGTCTGCTCAAAGTGGAATTACTTATTTAAAAAATAAAATATCAAAAAATGATGATTATTTTGCATCTGTTGATTATTTAAAAAACAAAAATGAAGAATTAAAAAAAGAAAATGAAGAATTGAAACAAAAAAATCAAGAGCTAGAAATATTGAAAGCAGAAAATAAAACTTTAAAAGAGCATACAAAATTGGCAGATAAATATTCTGATTATGATTTAATACCAGGATATGTAATTCAAAGAGATTTTTCTAATTATAGTAAAATAGTTGTAATTAATGTGGGAAAAAATATTGGAGTTGAGCCAGGAATGACTGTTGTTGCTGATGGAGGCTTAGTAGGTTATATAGTTTCTGCAGAAGATAATACATCTAAAGTTCAAACTATAGTAGATACAGCTAGTGCAGTGAGCGGAATATTTGCGGGTACAGATAAAAGTTTAGTAACTAGAGGTATACTAGATTCAAATAACAAAATAAAGGGAACATATATAGATAATGATGTTGTTGTAAATGAAGGAGACAATATACAAACATCAGGAATTGGAGGAATATATCCAAAAAACATTAATATAGGAAAAGTAAAAGAAATTGTAAATACACAAAACAAAACTAATAGGTATGTGTATATAGAAACATCTGTAGATTTCGAAAACTTAACTAATATTTTAGTATTAAAAAATTAAGTGGAGGTGAACCAATTGAAAAAAGCATTAATCATAGTTTCTATATTTGTAATATATTTTGTAATATATTTGCTTCAGGTTAATTTTTTTAATTGGTTTACAATAGCCGGAATCCAGCCAAATTTATTTGTTTTACTAGCATTATTTATAGGAATATTTATGAATGGAAAAATGGGGGCAATATTAGGATTTATACTAGGATTGTATACAGATTTTTTATTTTCAAACACAATAGGAATTTCTGCGTTTTTATTAGGCGCAGTTGGATTTTGTGGAGAAATATTGGATAAAAAATTTTCAAAAGATAGTAAAATTACAATTGTTTTAATGGGAAGTATTGTTACTGCAATATATGAAATTCTTCTATACATATTTAATATAATAAAAATGTCTATTAATGTAAATTTAATAGCTTTTATTTATATTTTAGCTATAGAAATAATTTATAATGCATTTATTATAATAATTTTTTATCCATTAATACATAAATTTGGTATATATGCAGAAAGTGTATTTAAGAATAAAAAGATGTTTCCAAAATATTTTTAAGGAAAGGAGGATAATTTGGATAATCAAAAAAACAGTAATACAAATCTCAGATACAATATATTAATTGTTGCAGTATATATAGTAGGATTCATTCTACTTGCACAACTTTTTAATCTTCAAATACTTAATGGTGATGAATATAGATCAGAGTCAAGTGCAAGGCTTACACGAGAAACAATCGTATTGGCAGATAGAGGAGAAATATTAGACCGTAATGGAATGAAACTAGTTACTACAAGTACGGGATATAATTTAGATTTATATAAAACTACAACTGATAATGCACAATTAAATAATAATATATTAAATATTATTCGTGTACTAGAAGAAAATGGTGACTCATATGTTGATAATTTAATATTACAAGTAAATCCATTTGGTTTTTCAACTGAAAATGAAGACACTATAAAAAGATGGAAAAAAAATAATGGTATAGATGAAAATTACGATGCACAACAATGTTTTAATTTTTTTAAGGACAAGTATGAAATTCAAAATGAAGATATAACAGAAGCAAGAAAAATTATGGCAATAAGATATGAAATATCTCACAATGGATATAGTAATGTAAGGCCAATTGAAATTGCAAATAATATTACAAAAAATTCTGTTTTAAAATTTAGCGAAAAAAATAATAGCTTTTCTGGTATTGATATTGTTACAAAACCAGTCGTGACTTATAATAATGGGACACTAGCTTCTCATGTGTTAGGATATTGTGGAAAAATAACACAAACAGAGCTAGAAAATGTTGGAGAAGAATATAATAAAAACGAAATAATTGGAAAAACAGGTATACAATATGTTTTTGAATCATATTTGCGAGGACAAAATGGAATAAGACAAATTGATATGGACGTAAACGGAAATATAACTGGAGAATATATTACAGAAGAGCCAATAGTTGGCTCAGATGTTCAGCTTACAATAGATGCTAAAGTTCAATCGGTTGCTGAGCAAGCATTAAAATATGATATCGAAAAAATTGCAAATGGTGGTTATGCTGAAACAAGTGATGCAAAAGCTGGTGCGGTAGTTGTTATGAATACCAAAACAGGCGAAATATTGGCTTTAGCAAGTTATCCAGATTATGAACCTCAACTATTTGTAGAGGGCATTAGTACAGAAAAATATAATGAATATAGAGAAAATGAAGCATTATATAATAGAGCTATAAGCGGTACATATGCACCAGGATCTACATTTAAAATGGTTACAGCAATAGCTGGATTAGAAACAAATGCAATAAATACTACAGACAAAATAAATTGTGCAGGTGTTTATCCGTATGCGCATAAACCAGTATGTTGGTATTATTCCACATATAGAAGAGGTCATGGTGCGTTAAATGTTTCTCAATCTATACAACATTCATGCAATTGTTTTTATTATGAAGTTGGTAATAGAATAGGAATAGATACACTTGCTAATTATTCTAAATATTTTGGATTAGGACGTAAAACCGGAATAGAACTTCCAAGTGAGTCATCAGGTAGTATCGCTGGCAAAGATAAAGCAGAAAAGGAAAATCGTGAATGGTATTTAGGCGAAACTTTATCAGCTTCAATTGGACAAAGTTATAATAATGTTACACCTTTACAAATGGCTAAATATATAAGTATATTAGTTAATGGTGGACATCAAATAGATGTAACAATTGTAAAATCAATTATAAATTCTGATAAAAGTGAAGTATCCAAAGAAGAAATAAATGAACATGTGAATAATGTTTTAGGAGTAAAGGATGAAAATATAGAAGAAAAACTTTTTGAAGATGAAAATGTAAAAGCTGTTTTAGAAGGAATGAAAAATGTAACTACAGAATCTGGCGGAACTGCATATTCAACATTTAAAGATTCAGCTATTCAAGTAGGAGGAAAAACTGGTTCTGCACAGGCTGGGGATAAAACCCATGCTTGGTTTGTGGGTTTTGCTCCATATGATGATCCTGAAATTGCTGTTGTGACTATAATTGAAAATGGTGCGCATGGTGCTTATGCAGCTCAAGTTGCAAGAGATATATTTGATTCGTATTTTTTTGAGGATGAAGTTATGGAGGAATAGTAGGATTTTGTGGGATTTGGGGACGGTTCTCTTTTCCCATTTTTGGGAATTTGGGACAGTCTTAAAACAGTAATAACTTGTTGGACGTCTTAAAAATTTTAAGACTGTCCCAAATTCCCAAAAATGGGAAAAGAGAACCGTCCCCAAATCCCACGTCTTAAAACAACAAAGAAAACAAAGCAACTAAAAGAAGCATATCATTAACTTCTTCTTTATATAAGAAAAATATTATAAGTAATATTAAAATATCATCACTATATAATTTTATACCATAAATTTCAAATAATGGCTTTTCAGATAAATGATTGTGTTTTTCTTTAGAGCTATTTTGTTTTTTTTTCTCATTCTTATTGGTCGAATTATCATAAGTTGTATTATCATAATTTTCACTTTTTTTAGAATAAGTTGAATCATAATTAACTTTATAAGCAGGTGGCGGTATATATAAATTAGGTCTATTGTATTTATGCATGTTTATTGGTGGAAAAAAATTATTCATTTTTTATAGTATCACCACCCATTGGATTCAATACTTCTAGTACTTTCGCAAATTGCAAAAATTTTACATATTGATCAATTTTTTCTTTTTTATTATCTCCAAGATAAGGTTTTAAAGATAGTAACAAATTTGATCTTGGATCATCAGAGTTTTTATTTAAGGAATCCATTATAGTTTTTATTTTTAAAATCATGTTAATATCGAATTCTGGCATTTTTTGAGATGATTCAGATCCATCGAAATTTTTTGTATTATTAGATTCAAAGCTACCTGAATCTTTTTTATTATTATAAGATCCAAAGCTACTTGAATTTTTATTATTAGAAGATTCAGATGAATTGTCTGAGTCATTAGATGAAGAAAAATTATTTAAGATATTCTTCAAATTATTAGACATATCTTTATCTTCTAATATAGTATTTAATTTTTGAAAAATATCATTCATATCTCCATCCATATATTAAAAAACCTCCATATTATTTATTCATATTATTTTTTAACTGCTCAATTATTTTTTTATTATCACCAGAACTTAAAACCTGATTTAATTGCTTAATTCCATTTTCCAAATCTTTTTTATCCATCTTAGACAATGTATTCATTAGTTTTGAAATATCCATATTATTATTCATAGGACCTCCATAAAAAAGTATTTATTATAATATATGCAAAATAATTAAAATGTATATATAAAATTTTTCCTTAAATATTGTTTTTTATGGTATTTTGAGGTAGAATAGGAATCGTAATTTGTGTTATTAAAAAAAATAATAAGGAAAAATAATAAATTATATCACAATATGTAAAAAACTTTTTAGTATTTATGTATTTAAAACGACAAATATTTCATTTTAAATTGTGTAATATATATATGCATAAATAAAAAAGGTAAGAGGTGGTAAGGATGTTTCAAAATATATCAAATGATTTTAGCAAAAATAAAAATCATTTTCAGGACGTTAAATTTAATAGTGAAGAAATTTTTATATTATTAAAAAAGATATTTTCAAAACAAAATATTATTATATATATAATTTCTTTTATGATTTCTATGGTAAGCTTTGGTGGCGATGTTTCACTTGGACTAGCTCCATTTGCATTATCAATACTTGCAGCAGCAGCAAGTGCAGGGGTACCAATAACTGCTATATATATTTTTACTCTTATAGGTAGTTTTATTGGACTTGGCAAAGATATTACTATAAGTTATTTTCTAACAAGTTTAGTATTTTTTGCTACATTATTTATAATAAAAACAAAAAAGCAAAATGATGTAAATGAAAAAGTTAAATTAGGAAAAAATATAGTAATTTCGATTTTAATTGTAGAAGTGCTTCCAATGGTATTTACATCAATAAGTATATCAAATTTATTATTTGCAATAATGTCATGCATAACAACATATATTTTCTACAAAATATTTACAAATGCAATAGATGTAATACACGAATATGGTGAAAAGAAGGTCTTTTCAGTAGAAGAATTAATGGGAGCTAGTTTATTAATTGCAATAGCAATAACAGCATTAAATCCAATAAATATATTTGGATATTCTTTAAAAAATGTATTATGCATTTTAATTGTTTTAATATTAGGGTGGAAAAGTGGTATTTTAGTTGGTACAACAGGAGGAGTAACAATTGGAATAGTACTTGGAATTATAGGAAATGAAGCACCAATAACTGTTGCAGCTTTTGCAATAGCTGGTATGCTTGCAGGAATATTCAGTAAAATTGGAAAAGTAGGTGTTATAATAGGATTTATAGCAGGAAATATTATAATAACATATGTTTCAGATGGAAATATAGAACCAATAATTCTTTTCCAAGAAATTTTAATTGCTTCTCTTGGTTTATTATTAATTCCGAAAAAAGCAGAATTAGTAATGAATGAATTATTTGATAATTCTAGTTTACTACCAGATATGAATAAACGAACTTTACAAGAAAGTAAAGAAACAATAAATCAATTAAGTAATATTTCAGAAACAATATCAGAAATTGCAAAGAGTTATGATGAAGTAGCAGCAACTGTTGTTGAAGATAAAGAAAAAGAAGAAGACAAGCTTGAAAATAAAAAAATATTTGAAAAAGAGCTACAAAATAATCTTGAAGGAATGGAAGATAACATTCTATATGAAGATATAAAACATTCTAAAGAAATATTAAATGATATTTATAAATGCTTATGTAATAAAACTAAATTAACTAAAGAACTTTTAATTTTAATATTTGCGAAGTACAATAACTACATAATCGGTACAGAAACAGGAAATATTAACGAAAGTGTTGAAAAAGACATTGAAAATATGATTGAAATTTTAAACAAATCTTATAAAGTAAGCCAAATAAATTTTGTTTGGAAGAAAAAAATGGAAGAAAAAAACAAAAATATGTCAGTTCAATTACAAGGTGTATCTGAAGTAATTTCTGATTTGGCAGAAGATATAAAAGATAATACAAAAGATTTATTTTCTAGTAAAAAAGAATTAATAAATAAATTATTAATTCAAAAAGGTATAATAGCAACAGAAATAAAAATAAAGAAAAATGATTCAAACAGAAAAATTGTTAATATTTATACCAAAACATGCGATGATGAAAATAATGTAGAGTGTAATGTTAAAAAAATCGAAAAAATACTAAATAAAGTATTGGAAGAAAAAATGACATTACAAAAACATAAATGTGGAATAAAAACAAAAGAAAATATATGTTCATATACTTTTATATCAAATGATTTATACAATTTAAAAGTTGGTATAGCAAGAGCAAAAAAACATAATTCTTCTGTATCAGGAGATACAAGTTTACAAACCAAATTAAATGATGGAAAATATCTATTAGCAATAAGTGATGGTATGGGGTCAGGACCAGAAGCTAGAAAAAGTAGCAAAATAGCCATAAAAATGTTAGAGCGAATGTTAAGCTCTGGATTCAAAAAAGATGTTTCCATAAAAATGATTAATTCGACATTATCTGCAAATAATGATGAAGATATGTACGCTACCTTAGATGTATTAATATTAGATTTATATCAAGGAAATATAGAATTTATAAAAAATGGTGCATGCCCAACATATATAAAACGAAACAAAGAAGTTGAACTTGTAAATTCTATATCATTGCCTACAGGATTAGTAAATAATATTGATTTGGTTGTATATGATAAAGACGTAAAAGATGGTGATATCATAGTAATGTGTAGTGATGGAATAATAGAGTCAAATTCAGAGTATTTACACAAAGAATTATGGTTAAAATATTTCTTAGAAGAAATTCAAACTGATGATGTACAACAAATTGCAGATTTAATAATTAGTGAGGCTATTGATAATGATTATGGAAAAGAAAAAGATGATATGACTGTAATCGTTGCAAAGGTTAGTAAATAATTATAGCATAATAAAAAATTTTTTCAAAATTTTTTATTATGCATTTTTTAATTTTAGTTTACTTAAAAAATACCTTATGATATAATTAGAAAAAATGTAAAGGAAAGGTGAAAAAAATGAATCAAATTTTATCTTTTGGAAAAGAAAAAAATTCAAAAAAACAAATAAAAAAAGTAATTAGTTTTTTTATTTGTTTTATTATAATATTTGCTATAATATTGATAATTGAAGGAATTTTTGGACTAAAAAATGCTAAAGAAAGTGATGTATATGTAGAAAGACCTGATATAAATGTTGTAAGAAATGAAGATATAACTATATTAAATATTAGTTCAAAAATAGGAATTCAAAAAATAATATATTCTTGGAATGATGGTTTAGAAAGCATAGTAGAAAAAAATGGTGAAAATAATTTTGACTTAGAAATAGAAACTACAATAGGTACAAATGACTTAAATCTAGAAGTTATAGATTCAAATGGCAGTTCAATAAAATATGACCCAATAAAAATTTCATATGAAGGAATTGCAGAAGAAAATTGGGAAGTGGCTGTTACTAAAGATAAAACAGAGCCTATAGTATCATTAGGAACAACAACCGGAAAAGTAAGTATAAATGCATCAGATGAAGTAAGAATGTCTTATATAACATATAGCTGGAATGGTGGAGCAGAAACTAAAGTTACAGGATTATCAGAAGATGAAAAATCTTTAAGTGTAGAAATAGATGTATTAAAAGGTGATAATAAATTAACTGTGAAAGCATACGATAAGGCGGGTAATGTTACAATTGTAGAAAAAGATGTACGTGGAACAAATGGACCTAAAATAAATGTAAAAAGAGAAAATAATCAAATTGTAGTTAATATTGAAGACGAATTTGAAATAACAAAAATCCACTATAATTTCAATGGTGAAGAAAAAACAATTGATAATATAAATGAAAAAACATACGAAATTCGTTTAGATCTTATTGATGGTGTGAATTATATAATTGTAGAAGCATATGAAGATAATTTCAAAAATGAGTACAGAGGAAAAACAACTAAATAAATATTAAGTATTATGAATGAAAAAAATTCCCTAGATTTATTCTAGGGAATTTTTGCAAAATTTGGCGTGCGAACAATTAAACGTGGCGCATAATACAATTTGAAAAAAGTTCGAATGTTTTAAATCCGCCACTATTGTTCTAAAATGTAGAGAAGTAATTATTCTCTATTTTTTAGCAACATCCTCTGTTACCTCCGCAACAACAGCATAAGATAAGAATTAAAACTATTATCCAGATGCAATCATCACCAAAACCAAAACCGCATCCACAATTTCTATTTTCTGGCATTCTTAATTCCCCCCTTTCAATTTCTTTTGTATGATATATATTATTCTGTTTTTAAAAAACTGTTACGGAATAAATTAAATTTTTTAATAAAATAAAAAATTCTATGTACAAAGCCGACAAACTAATGATATAATTCGAAAGAAATAATATATGTTTGAAAACTGAACATCTAGAAAGGGTTGATAAAATAATGGGAAATATTGTACTATTAGACGATTTAACAATAAATAAAATAGCCGCAGGAGAAGTTATTGAAAGACCTGCATCTGTAGTAAAAGAATTAATGGAAAATTCTATTGATGCTGGTGCAACTAGTGTTACTGCAGAAATAAAAAATGGTGGAATAACATATATACGAATTACAGATAATGGAAAAGGTTTTTTACCAGATGATATGGAAATTGCTTTTGAAAGACATGCAACAAGTAAAATTAGAAGTGCAAAAGACTTAGAAATTGTTAAATCAATGGGATTTAGAGGGGAAGCACTTGCAAGTATTGCTGCAATAGCTCATGTTGAGTTAACATCTAGAACAGCTGATAGTGAACTTGGTTATAAAATAATTGTTGAAGGTGGCAAAATAATAAGTAAAGAAGTTGTTGGATGTCCAAAAGGTACAACAATAATAGTTGAAAATTTATTTTTTAATACACCAGTAAGATATAAATTCTTAAAAAAAGATTTTACAGAAACAGGATATATTGAAGATACTGTTACAAGAATAGCCCTTGTTAATCCTAATATAGCAGTTAAATTAATAAATTTAGGAAAAAACATCATTCAAACAACAGGAAATGGAAATATAAAAGATGTTGTATATAGTGTATATGGTAAAGATGTTGCTGAGAATATAATAAATGTAAATTATCAATACGAAGATATGTCGATAAGTGGATGTATAGGAAAACCATCTATTGCAAGATCAAATAGAGCAAATCAGTTATTCTTTGTAAACAATAGATTCGTAAAAGATAAAACATTAACTAGTGCCGCAGAACAAGCTTTTAAAGGAATGATTACAGTCGGTAAATATGGATTTTTAATTTTAAATTTAGATATAGATCCTCATAAAATAGATGTAAATGTTCATCCAGCAAAATTAGAAATAAGATTTCAAGAAGAAAATAAAATATTTAAATTAGTATATCATGCAATAAAAGAAGCTTTATTACAAGAAGATTATTTAGGGAGAAATAAAGATTCAGAAAAATTATTAAATGATTCAAAATTAAACAAAGATGATAGTTTCAATGAAACAAAAACAAATGATCTACAAATAAATAAAGAAGAAAAAAATGATGAATCTTCATTTACAGTAAAACAAACAGAAAAAAATGAAAGTGAAATTAAAACATTAGAACCAAATAATTTGTTGTTTAACAGAAGCGGAAATTTAATAGAAGATATATATAATGATAAAATTATTGGTTCAATGATAAAAGAAGAAACAAATCATTCAAAAGAGCAAGAAGATAAAAGTGATATACAAAATCAACAGATTGAAGAAACTGTTAATAATAGTGAATTGTCAGAAAATATAGAAAATAAAACAAATGATCAAATTGATTATGATAAATCATTTGAAGAAATGTACAGAAAAACATTCGGAAAAGCACCAATAAATAATGAAAATAAAGTAGAAGAAAAAAAAGAAGAATACGAGCAATCAGAAGGAGCTTTTGAAGTACAAACAGCACAAAATGTATCTTTATTTGAAAACAAAACAATTTATAATTCTATAAAATATAAATTTGTTGGAATTGCATTTTCTACATATATCATTATAGAAATAGACAGTGAGCTTTATATAATCGACCAACATGCTGCACATGAAAGGATTTTATATGAAAAAATAAAACAAAATTATTATAGCGATGAAGATAAAGATTCACAATTAATGTTATTACCAGATATAATTACTTTAACTCATAAAGAAATGGATATTGCAAGAGATAATTTTGAATTATTTAAAAAAGCAGGATTTGAGTTAGAAGAATTTGGGGAAAACACAATAAAATTAAGTGGAGTTCCAAATGTGTGTATAGACTTAGATACAAAAGAACTATTTTTAGAAAGCTTAGATGAAATAAATACTGTTGCTAGAACTGCAAAACAAGAAATTGAAGAAAAATTTATTGCAACAGTTGCATGCAAGGCTGCTGTAAAAGCAAAAATGGCACTTACATTTGAAGAAGTAGATAGTTTAATGCAAAAACTACTAGTATTAAAAAATCCATTTACATGCCCTCATGGCAGACCAACAGCAATTAAATTATCTGAGTATGAAATAGAAAAGAAATTTTCAAGAAAATAAAAAGGAGTACTAGATGAAGAAGCCGATTGTAATAGTAATTTGCGGGCCAACTGCATCAGGGAAAACAGCTTTATCAATAGAATTGGCAGAAAAAATTAATGGAGAAATTATTTCTGCTGATTCTATGCAAATATATAAAGATATGAATATAGGAACGGCAAAACCAACTATAGAAGAAATGAAAAATATCAAACATTATTTAATTGATTGTGTTTCACCATCGATTAGATACAGTGTAGCAGATTTTAAAAAAGATGCAACAAATGCAATCGAAGAAATATTAAAAAAAGGAAAAACTCCGATTATTGTTGGTGGAACAGGACTATATGTAGATTCTTTAATATATGGAATTGATTTTAATGAAATGCAAGTTGACTTAGAATACAGAAATGAATTAGAAAAAATAGCAGAAGAAAAAGGATTAGAATATTTGTATAATTTAGCACAAAAAATTGATAAGCAGGCAATGCAAAAAATAAGCAAAAATGACAAAAAAAGAATTTGCAGAGTATTAGAAATCTATAAATCAACTGGAAAAACTAAAACACAATTAGAGTTAGAATCAAGACAAAAAGAAGTAAAATACGATTTTAAAGTATTTGCAATAAATATGGACAGACAAATATTATACGACAGAATAAACAAAAGAGTAGATATAATGATAAATAATGGATTAATTGATGAAGTGAAAAATTTAATAAATAAATACAACGAAATACCTACAGCTATGCAAGGACTTGGCTACAAAGAAGTTGTAGAATATTTCGAAGGAAAATATTCTAAAGAAGATATGATTGAAAAAATAAAAATGGAAAGTCGTAGATATGCTAAAAGACAACTTACATGGTTTAGAAGAAACAAAAATATATATTGGCTTGATGCTTCAAAAAAAATCGATGAAAACACAAATATTATTTTAGAAGAAATAAGGTGAAGGAACTATAGAAAAGAAAAATTTAGAAAAGAAAAAAGTTTTTATAATAACAATATTTATAGGAATACTTATTGTTTTATTATATTTAATTATTTTATTGGTTAATTTAATAAAAAAGCCAACAGAAACATTCGTTGTTGAGAATGGAAAAATTTATCAAGAGGAATTTGCAGAAGGATATATTATAAGAAATGAAAGTATTATAAACATAGAAAATGCAAATCAAGGAATTGTACCAATTAAATCTGAAGGAGAAAAAGTAGCAAAGGGAGAATCAATTTATCGATATTGTATTGATAATGAAGATAAAATAAATAAAAAAATAGAAGAAATAGATCTTGAAATTCAACAAAATTTAGATGATGATGATACATATTTTTCAACTGATATAAAATTAATAAATAATCAAATAGACCAAAAATTAGATAACTTATACGAAAGTAATAATATACAAAAAATCTCACAAGAAAAAACTGATATAAATTCATATCTTACTAAAAAGATAAAAATAAAATCAGAAAATTCTAATAACAGTACATTAAAAACTTTAATGGATGAAAGAAATACGTATGAAGATCAATTAAAGAATACTTCTAAATATATTCAAGCAGAAAGTAGTGGAATAATATCATACAGAATAGATGGACTTGAATCAATACTAAAATCAGACGATTTTTCTTATTTAAACGAAAAATTTCTAGAAGAATTAGATGTACAAACAGGGCAAATTATTGCTTCCAGCTCAGAAAGTGGAAAAATTGTTGATAACTTCAGCTGCAATATTGCTTGTATATTAGAATCAGACGAAGCCAAAAATTCTGAAGTAGGAAAATCTATAAAATTAAGATTACAAAATTCAGAAGAAATATCAGCTAAAATCGTATATAAATCAGTCGAATCAGATGAAAAAGTATTATTAGTATTTGAAATAAGTAATTCAGTAGTAAACCTAACAAAATACAGAAAAACATCTTTTGATGTTATTTGGTGGAGTGATTCTGGTTTAAAAATACCAAACTCAGCAATCAAGTATGAAGGAAACTTTGCATATGTAATGAGAAATAGAGCAGGCTTAAAAGAGAAAATATTAGTGAAAGTGCTTAGAAAAAATGACAAATATTCAATAGTAGAAAACTACTCATATGCAGAATTAAAAGAGGCTGGATACGATATTTCTACATTGTCAAGTAAAAAATCAATTTCAGCATATGATCAAATTGAAAATTAAAATATTACAAAAATATTACAAAAATATTAAGTTTGTATTACAACAAAATAAAAGTCTTGACAACACGTTAAAAAAGTTAGATACTATATGCAAGTTAATACAAATGAGGAGTATTAGAATTTAGGAGGTTATATATATGTCAGGAGCTATAATGAACAAGGTGTGGGATTTATTTGGTATGGATACTGCAGAAGATAAAGAAGAAAATGAATACGAATATGATGATTATGAACAAGAAGAAGTTGAAGAGAAAAAAACATGGGGAAAACGTACAAAATTATTAAGCTTACCACAAGCTCAACAAGTAAAAATGGTAATATCTCAACCTACAACATTTGAACAATCTGAAAGTATTTGTGATCTTTTAAAAGAAAAAAAATCAGTAATTGTAAACTTGGAATATGTTAATAAAGATATTGCAAGACGTATAATAGATGTTGTTAGCGGAGCTGTTCATGCATTAGATGGACACATGCAAAAAGTATCAAATTCTATATTTTTGATAGCTCCATACAATTATGATATTACTACAGAAATGGCTAGAGAAGAAATAAAAAATAAACTTTCTGTTTCATGGCTAAAAAATAACATACCAAATGAGTAAAAATTAAAAGTTTAGGAGGGATATAATATGCTTACACCATTAGATGTTGAAAATAAAAAATTCTCTAAACGGATGGAATGGATATAGTGTAGAAGAAGTTGATGATTTTCTTGATCAAGTAACTGTAGAACTAGAAAAAAAATGTAAAGAATTATCTGCATCAACTAAAGAGGTAGAGCAACTAAAAAAAGAATTAGAACATTATAAAGGTATGGAATCAACAATTCAAAATACCTTAGTTATTGCACAATCAGCAGCAGATGAAGTGAAAAATGCTGCAAAACAACAAGCAAGCCAAATAATTAAAGACGCAGAAGGAACTGCAAGACAATCTGTAGAAACTTTATCTCAAACAATAATAATAAAACAAAAAGAATTAGAAGACTTAGATAAACAATTAGATGTTTACAAAGCAAAAATGGAATCATTATTAATCTCTCAATTAGAATTAATAAAAGATATGAAAAAAGACTAGATAAAACGAAAGAAAAACAGAGGATAAAAAGTTCCTCTGTTTTTGAATTTATTTTTTTGAGCTTTCTCTAGTTTAGTTAACCTAAATATTACAAAAATGTAAAAATATTACAAAAATATTAAATCTATATTACATTTTTAGAATAGATATTGACATATTCAAAAATAAATATAAAATATAAAGAGAATTTAATAACATCAGGTTAGGAGTAAATATGAGAGTTATCAGCGGTAGTGCAAGAGGTACAAAATTAAATTCAATAGATGATATTTCAACAAGACCTACACTAGATAGAGTGAAAGAATCATTATTTAACATAATAAATGATAAAATAGAAGATTCTACAGTGTTAGATTTATTTGCTGGAAGTGGGGCAATTGGAATAGAATTCTTAAGTAGGGGATGCAAAAAAGCATATATGTGCGATAAATCACATCTAGCAATTAAATATGTAATTGAAAATGTGAAAAAAACAAAATTACAAGAAAATGCTATTATTAAGAATAAAGATTATGCTGAGTTTTTAAAAGATTTAAAAAAATCACAAGTAAAATTTGACATCATATTTTTAGATCCACCATATGATTTGGATATTTCAAAAAAAGCTGTAAAGCTAATATTAGAATATGAACTATTGAACAAAGATGGAATGATAATAATAGAAACAGATGAAAAAGAAAGAGAAGTAACAAATTTAAAAGACTTGAATGTGGAAGTTTATGATAGCAGAAAATATGGAAGAGCTTATCTCATATTTTTAGTCGAAAGGGGTTAAACAATGGAAATATTTACATTACTAGAAAACATAGAGGATATACTGGAAAAAAGCAAAGGAATGCCATTTTCAAACAAAGTAATGGTAGACAAAGAAGAAATTTTAGAAATAATTAGCGAGTTAAGATTAAAATTACCAGAAGAACTAAAACAAGCTAAATGGATAAAAGAAGAAAGACAACGTATTTTAGTAGAAGCACAAAAAGAAGCTGATGATATTGTAAAAGAAGCTGAAAACAGAATCATATCTATGATTGATGAACATGAAATAACAAAAAAAGCATATGAGAAAAAAGCAGAGATTATTGAAACTGCAAATGAAATGTCAAGAGAAATATCAAAAGGAACAAAAGACTATGCAGATAATGTATTAAATGGAATAGAAGTGGCTCTACAAGAGGCACTAAAAATAATACAAAATAATCGCAATGAACTTAAATAAATTAGTAAATCAGTAATCGGGTTTTTTTATAATTATATATATCCGATTACTTTTTTTGACAGGAGGAAAATACCATATGGCGAAAAAAACGAAAAATCAAACTAAGAAAAAAATATTTAAAATGAATGCAGATATGACAGTAGTTTTATTAATATTAATAGGAATTGTAACAGCAATTTTAATATATGGAAATTCTGGATATATGGGAAATTTATTAAATGAAATATTTGGTGGATTATTTGGGATATTAAAATATATATCTCCAATAGTACCTTTTATTTCTGTCATTTATATTGTTAGCAATAATAAACAAGCTGTATTATCAAAAATAATTCCGGTAAGTATTGCCTTATTATGTTTTTCTGCAACATTGACAATCTGTCAAATATTAAATAATGTTTTAGAATATAATGTTGATTTTGTACAGGTTATAGATAGAGCTTATTACCTTGGTCAAAGTAATAAAGGTGGAGGTGTATTAGGAACATTAATTGCATATCCATTAGTAAAATTATTTGAACCAATAGCCGCATTAATTATTATAATTGGTATAGCAATTTTAGTAGCAGTATTTGTTTTTGGATTAAAACCTACAGAACGTGTAGCAAAGTTAATAAATAAAAAACAGCATGAAAGAGAAAATGATAAAAACGAATATGAATATGAAAATAAATCTATGACAAATGCACAAAAGAAACATTCTGTAATTCAAGATGATTTTGGTGATGCTGCATATGACAGACCAGAAACTGCAAAAGAGCGAAAACAAAGAGAAAAAGAAGAGCGAAGAAGAGATGCATTACAAATTGATGAACAATTAACAATTAATATGATAAATAATGAAAAAGCAAAAGCACAAAATGACAAATCTGTAGATTACATAGAAAACAACTTATTTAAACAAGAAGAAGAAAAAAAAGAAGACAAAACAAAAGAAGTTTTACAATTAGAGCATGCATTAGTTGTTGAAGATGAACATTACGAATATCCTCCAGTTGAAATTTTAAGTGTACATAATAAAAAAAATAATAAAGGAGGAGCTAAAATATTAGCAGAAACAGCAGCAAAATTGCAAAAAACATTATACAGTTTTGGTGTTTCTGCTAAAGTTGAAAATGTGTCAGTAGGACCAACAATAACAAGATATGAATTAAAACCATCTGAAGGAACAAGAGTAAGTAAAATTGCAAATTTAGCAGATGATATAGCATTAAACTTAGCTGCAGAAACAATAAGAATTGAAGCTCCAATACCAGGTAAACAAGCTGTTGGTATCGAAGTTCCAAACAAAGAAAAAGAGGCAGTTCATTTAAGAGAAGTTATAGAAAGTGATGAATTTGCTAATAATAAATCAAAATTAAGTGTAGCTTTAGGTAAAGACGTTGCAGGAAAAACTATAATTGCAGATATAGGTAAAATGCCACATGTTCTTATAGCTGGTTCAACTGGTTCTGGTAAGAGCGTATGCATAAATACAATAATAACAAGTATAATATATAATGCAAAGCCTAGTGAGGTAAAACTTGTAATGGTTGACCCGAAAGTTGTCGAATTATCTGTATATAATGGAATACCACATCTACTTATTCCAGTTGTGACAGATCCTAAAAAAGCGGCAGGTGCATTAGCATGGGCGGTACAAGAAATGGATGACAGATACAACAAATTTGCCCAAAATGGTGTTAGAGATTTAAAAGGTTATAATAAAGCAATAGAAAAAGAAAATGAAAATGCAAAACTTCCACAAATTGTAATAATTATAGACGAGCTTGCAGATTTAATGATGGTTGCTGCAAAAGATGTTGAAGAAGCAATTTGTAGGTTAGCCCAAAAAGCAAGAGCAGCAGGAATGCATTTAGTAATAGCAACACAAAGACCATCTGTAGATGTTATTACAGGATTAATTAAAGCAAATGTTCCTTCAAGAATTGCATTTGCAGTATCTTCACAAGTCGATTCAAGAACAATATTAGATTCAACAGGTGCAGAAAAATTGTTAGGAAAAGGTGATATGTTATTTTATCCTGCTGGTTCATCAAAACCATTAAGAGCACAAGGAGCTTTTGTATCTGACGATGAAGTCGAAAAAATAGTAGATTTTGTTAAAATGAATGCAGGTGAAGTAAGTTATAGTGAAGATATTATCGAAAGTATCGAAAAAAGCAATAAATCCGATAAAGAATTATTAGAAAGTGAATCTTGTGAAGATGATACTGATCCATTCCTACAGGATGCAATTGAAACTGTAATTGAAACAGGACAAGCATCTACATCTTTTATACAAAGAAGATTCAAAGTAGGATATGCAAGAGCAGGAAGAATTATTGATCAAATGGAAGAAAGAGGAATAATATCTGGATATCAAGGAAGCAAACCAAGAGAAGTTTTAATGACTAAAGAAAGATGGGAAGAGCTTAAAATGCAAACAAATGAATAAAATTATAAGGGGAGAGTTAATTTGAAAAATAAAGAAACATTATTTTCAAAAAATAATTATGATATTCAACTTGAAGAGATATTAGAAAATAAAAAATTTGATGATGAAGCAAAAAGCTTAATATTAAATATATTGTATAAGATAGATATCGCATATAAAGATTATTTTAAAACAAAAATTGCTGTAAAGTTAAAAAGTGAAATAATAGCAGATATAATAGATATAATAGAAAACAATTGCGATACTATCCAAATAGTAAATCCTAAAAATGCCAAAAATAAATTTTCTGTTGATAAAAAGAACAAACTTATAAAAGTTTTTCCAAATGAAGTATATTTACTTCAAGCTTTATACTATATGAAAACTGTAACTTTAAAAAGAACAACAAATATATTTGATAAAGCTATTATGACAGCTTTTAACAAGGGAAAAGCTATAAACGATGTAGAAATAATAAGAGATTTTAATGGTTGGTCATGGAATAACGCAATTGATAATAAAATTAGTAAATATTATAATTTAATATATCAAGACCTATTTTTAGTACTTGGAAATGAAGTTTTAAATAATTTGTTAACAACAGATAATATTAGAGAAAATCTAATGAATAAAATAGATGAAATATATGGTGAAAAAAAAGCTAATGAACTATCAGAAACAATAGAAAAGTGCTGTATATTAATATATATGAATAACAGTGATAAAAATAAAAACGAAGTTTTAGAATATTTAACAAATAAAGAAAGTGAGTTAAAAGAAGTATCAAATAAAGCCAAATATATTTCAAAAATAACTATTGAAAATAACGAAAACATGCAAATTATTAGCAAAATAGATACAATGCTTAAAAACAAAGTTTTAATTGAAAAAGAATTCTCTAAGACAAATATCAAAGAAAAGTATGGAACAATAGAAAAATATCAAGAATATTTAAAAAATATTAAAAAACAGAAATTAGATTTAATAAATAGTAATACAAATTTAATAAATCCATTTGAATATGTAAAAAGAAAAAAACAACTAGAAAGAGAAGTTCAAATATTAAAAAATATTATAATATTATCTGAACAAAAAAATTCAATATATACTAGTATTATAGAATTACAAAGAAAAACAATATCTTGCTTTTACAAAAAAATAGAAGTATATGATTTAAAAAAAGAATTAGTAAATTTAGTATACGAAGTAAGATATTATAATTATTTACCAATTGAAAAAGATAAAAAAATAAAAGACTTAAAAGAGCTATATGTTGATATAAGAAATGTGCAAAAAAAATTAATACACAAATTATCTGAAAATAAAGTTGTTGATCTTTTTGCAAATGATTATAATATCAATTACGAAATACTAAAATATATTTTCATAACTAAAATGATGAATATAAACAAAATACAAATAAAACTAAAAAAAGCTAATAAAAAATTAATTATGGAATATTATGATGAAAAAACCTTAGAAACTGAATTAAGTATAAATTTTGAAGAAGATGATTTCAATGAATTAACTAAAAAAACTGATAAAAAGATAAGAATTTTTATATAATAGGAAATTCTATTATGGAGTAATGCTTAACTATGAACAATTTCCTATTATATAAAATTTAAATATTAGGAGGTATAAATGAAAGTTACTTTTTTTGGAGCAACTAAAACTGTTACAGGTTCAAACTTTCTGGTAGAGGGAGCTGGAAGAAAATTTTTAGTAGATTGTGGATTATATCAAGGTTTAACCAAAGAAGAAATAAAAAATGCGGAACCATTTCCTTATGATGTTAATGAAATCGATTTTGTATTACTAACTCATGCACACATAGATCATTCTGGTAGAATTCCTAAATTATACAAAGAGGGATACAGAAATAAAGTATATGCTACTAATGCTACATGTGATTTATGTGCAATAATGTTACCAGATAGTGGTCATATTCAAGAAACAGAAACTGAATGGAAAAACAGAAAAAGAATTCGTAGAGGAGAAGAATTACTTGTTCCAATATATGATGCTGAAACTGCAGTAAAATCATTAGAACTTTTTAAAGGTGTTCCTTATAATCAAATAATAGAACTTGATGATGATATACATGTAAGATTTAATGATGCCGGACATATGCTAGGTTCAAGCATTATTGAAGTTTGGATAAAAGAAAACGGAGAAAATAAAAAAATTGTATTTACTGGTGACCTAGGAAATAACGATATACCATTATTGTCAGAGCCTACAATGATAGAAGATGCAGATTTTTTAGTAATGGAATCAACATATGGAAACAGAATGCATATTAGAAATGATGATAAAGCTAAATTATTTATAGATATAGTTACAGATACTTTAAGACAAGGTGGAACAGTAGTAATTCCTTCGTTTGCAGTAGGTAGAACTCAAGAAATTTTATTTGAATTAGATAAAATTAAAGAATCTGACTTAGATAGTCCTGATTTTGAAAAGAAATATGAAATATTAATGAATACACCAGTATATGTGGATAGTCCACTTGCTATATCTGCAACAGAAGTATTTAGAGAAAATATGGATTTATTTGACGAAGAAACACAAGAGCTTATAAAAAGAGGAGATAATCCACTTGAATTTAAAGGATTAAAATTTACTCAAACTGCAGATGAATCTAAAGCTTTAAATGAAAGTAATGAATCTGCAATTATAATTTCAGCTAGTGGAATGTGTGAAGTTGGGCGTATAAAACACCATTTAAAACATAATATTTGGAATCCTAAAAATACAATATTATTTGTTGGATACCAAGCTCAAGGAACACTAGGAAGAAAAATAGTAGATGGTGCTAAAACTATAAAAATATTTGGAGAAGAAATTGCGGTAAATGCTCGTGTAGAATATATTGAAGGATATTCTGGTCATGCTGATCAAGAAGGTTTATTGAATTTTATATATTCTTTCATAAAAAAACCAGATCATATATTTTTAGTTCATGGTGAGGAAGAGGGACAAAAGGTGTTAAGAGATAAAATTATTGAAACAACTAATCTACCGGTTACTATTCCAGAATATGGCGAAACATATGATTTAGCTGAAACAGTTAAAATTTTTGGTGCTATGAAACATGAAAATATTAAGGCGTATAAAAAACTTGAGATTATTGATAGAATTGAAACTCTTAAAGAAGAGCTTGTTGATATGGAAAGCATTGTTAAGGAAGATATTTTGGCTAATACTGTAAATGATGATGAGATAAGTAGATTGAATGAGAGAATAAAGGCTTTGGAGAGACAAATTGTGGAGATAGTGGAAAATAAATAAGTCGTACATTGAGCGCATTTTTTCGTTTTCAATCTAAAAAACTTTTTTGAAATCTGTGGCAAGTTACCGAGAAAGATACAAAATAAAGAGGGTGAGTGGGCATATATATTATTTGATATTCACCCCAACTTCGAAGAAACTGTAAATTTTGCTTCGCTGTTCACTCGCAAAATCAACAGTTTCTACCTTGTCGGTCCCCACCCTAGTTCATATCAAATAATATATATGCCCACTCACCCTCTTTATTTTGTATCTTTCTCTAGTTTGGTGAATATTTTGTAAGTTGGTACAAACCTTAATTTTTTTAGATTGCACATTTTTAACGGCCCAATGTGCAGAAAGGAACGAATGATGAGTAAATTTTATAATAGTGCTATTATTGGAAATAAAAATATTGTTGCTAGTTACACAAAATTTGGTGAACTCCAAAGACTTTGTTTTCCTGAAATTGATGGAAGACAGTTTGTTGATTATTTTCATACTGGTGTAAAGGTAAATGATTCTAATATTATTTATTTACATGAAGATATTAATAATAGGTATAGCCAAAAGTATTTGGAGGATACAAATATTTTAGTTACTAATATTGAAAATACATATTTTAATTTAAAAATCGAACAAACTGATTGTGTGTTAATTGATAAAAATGTTTTAGTAAAAAAATATGTGATAGAAAATTCTAATACAATAGATTTAGATGTTAAATTTATTGTTAATAGTAAAATTTTAGCTGGTAATTTAGAAAATTTTGGTAGTAGAATAATTGATAATGGAATTATTCAGTATAACCATAATTATTCATTATCTATTTTTTCTGATAAAACACTTTCGGGTCATAAATTAAATGATGTACAATCTGTAATAAATAGTGCTGTTATTGAGGATAAAGATTATATTGGTATGTCCAATGAAATTGCTATATCTTATGATTTAGGATTATTTCATAAAAATGAGAAAAAAGAATTATATATATATGTATACATAGATGAAAATAGTAATGTTGATGAAAAATTAAATCAATTTTCTAATTTGAATGCCGACTCCGAAATTGAAAAAGTGAAAAAATATTGGAATGATTATGTTGTTGATCATAAAAAAATTAAGTTAAAAAATAATGATACTGAGTTTTATAATAAATTGTTAGAAATTTATAATAGAACAATATTATTATTTCCGTTATTAGTGAATTACACTACTGGTGGAATTGCTGCTGCCTTGGAGGTTGATGAAAATAGGGAAAAGTGTGGTTCATATTCTTATTGCTGGCCACGTGATTCTATTTTTATTACAAGGGCATTTGATTTATTGAAAATGGAGCAAGAAACTGAGTTGTTTTATAATAATTTTTGTAAGAAAACTCAAAGCGAAAATGGTATGTGGGAACAACGTTTTTTTACAGATGGAATATTAGCGCCTTGCTGGGGTTATCAAATAGATGAAACTGCTAGTGTTATATATGGAGTCTACAATCATTATGAACATACAAAAAATATTGAATTTTTAGAAGATAATTTGAAAATGTGTGAAAATGGGGCTAAATTTTTAATTGAGTATGTGGAAAATTTATTAAATATTGAAGAAGAAGATTTTGTTAAAAAAGAACTTAAAGAAAAATATAAAAAATCATTTGAAATACATAAACAAGTTAGTTATGATTTGTGGGAAATGAATGAAGGTGTTCATTTATATTCTTTGTCAAGTATAATTGCTTGTTTTGAGTCTATGAAAAAAATATATGAATCTCTTGATATAAAAGATGAAATTTCTAGATTGAAAAAAGAAAAAAGAAACAATTTAGTAATTAAGTTAAATAAGTATATTGTATTATTGAAGGAATACATAAAAAATAATTTAATAGATTCTAAATTTAAAATCTTGAAAAGAAATTTAAATGATAATAATATGGATATTAGTGTTATTGGTGCTGTATATCCATTTGAGGTATTTGATGCTAGTGAAAAAGTTGTGAAAAATACTATTGATAAAATAAATATGACTCTTAGAACTTATAATAGTGGATATTTAAGATTTGAAAATGATAATTATATGGGTGGTAATAATCCTTGGGTGATTACTACTTTGTGGATGGCTTTGTATTTCATAAAAGCTGGAGATATAATATCTGCTGAAAATTGTTTTAAGTTTGTTGTGAATACTGCTTCTGATTATGGATTTTTGTGTGAGCAGGTTAATAATGAGGATAAAGATTTTAAATGGGTTATTGGACTTGGGTGGTCTCATGCTATGTTTATTATTGTGCTTGAGGAGCTTTTGAATTTAAAGAAGTGAAAATTTTATTTTTCTCTAGTGTAGTAAATAATTTAAGTTAAGCGTTTTTTCTAAAAAGTATTTTAGTGATTTAATATCAAAAGAAAGGATTTGTTGATTAAGTATGGCAAAAGCTAAAACTATATTTGTGTGCAATAATTGTGGATATGAGTCTGCCAAATGGCTAGGTAAGTGTCCTGCGTGTAATGAGTGGAATAGTTTGGTTGAAGAAAAAATTCAGAAGAATAATGATTTTACAATTGGAAATAATGAAAATAAAAAGAGTAGTAAGCCAATGACTTTGAATTCTGTTGAAGGTAAAGAAACTTTTAGAGTATCTACTGGTTTTGAAGAATTAGATAGAGTTCTTGGTGGTGGTATTGTAAAAGGTTCTTTAATATTAGTTGGTGGTGAGCCTGGTATTGGTAAGTCTACTTTAATTTTGCAGTTGTGTGATAAAATTAATGGTGATGGTAAAGTTTTATATGTTTCTGGAGAAGAGTCGGCTGAGCAAATTAAATTAAGGGCTGATAGATTAAATATTCATAATGATGATATTATGTTTTTAGGTGAAACTGATATTGATATAATCCAAACGAATATATTAGAGCTAAATCCTAAATTAGTTATAATTGATTCTATCCAAACAATGTATTCTGATGAAATTACATCTGCTGCTGGTACTGTGAGTCAGGTTAGAGAAATTACAGCTAGAATAATGAAATTATGTAAGTGTAATAATATAACTACTATTATTATTGGACATGTTACAAAAGAGGGAAATATTGCTGGACCAAGAGTTTTAGAGCATATGGTTGATACTGTTTTATATTTGGAAGGTGAAAGATATTTTTCATATAGGATTTTAAGAAGTGTAAAAAATCGTTTTGGATCTACAAATGAAATTGGTATGTTTGAAATGCAAAATGAAGGAATGGTGGAAATATTAAATCCTTCTACTGTTTTAATATCTGAAAGAGAGGATAATCCACCAGGTTCTGTAGTAGTTGCATCTATGGAAGGAACTAGGCCTTTATTAATAGAGCTTCAAGCCCTTACTTCAACAACTGTATTTGGTCTTCCAAGAAGAACTGCAAATGGAATTGATTATAACAGATTAACAATGCTTATGGCAGTTTTAGAAAAAAAGGTTGGAATGAACTTAGGAAATCAAGATGTTTATTTAAATATTGTAAGTGGATTTAAAATTTCAGAGCCTGCAGTAGATTTAGGTATAATGTTATCGGTTGCATCAAGTTTTAAAAATTTAAGTATTCCAAAAGATACTGTTGCAATAGGAGAAGTTGGTTTAACTGGCGAGGTAAGAGGTGTCAATTTAATAGAGAAAAGGATAAAAGAAGTCGAAAAATTGGGTTTTAAAACATGTATAATTCCAGAAAGTAACCGAAAAGTATTGAAAGAAAAATATAAATTAGATATAATAGGCGTGAAAAATATAAATGAAGCAATGCAAAAATTAAGATTAAAATAAGAATTTATTAGTATTTTATTTGAGGAGTGATTAATTTGAGCCTTAACCAAGAAGCGGTAATTACAGAAATTTTAAAATTAATTGCACCAGGTACAAAAATAAGAGAAGGTTTAGAAAACATTCTAAAAGCTAAAACCGGAGGTTTAATTGTAATTGGTGATTCTAAAGAAGTTTTAGATATAGTAGATGGAGGATTTAACTTAAATGTAGAATATACTTCATCAAGATTATACGAACTTGCCAAAATGGATGGTGCTATAATTTTAAGTGCAGATTTAAAAAAGATTTTATATGCAAATGCTCAATTAATACCATCTCCAGACATAGTAACAAACGAAACTGGTACAAGACATAGAACTGCAGAGCGTACAGCAAAACAAACCGGTGAAATTGTTATAAGTGTATCTCAAAGAAGAAATGTTATAACAATTTTTAAAGGTGACCTGCGATATGTTCTTCAAGATAGTTCAAAAGTTATAACAAAAGCAAATCAAGCACTTCAAACAGCAGAAAAATACAAAAAAGTATTTGATGACAAATTAAATCTATTGAACGAATATGAATTTAATGATATAGTTACATTACAAAATGTAATTGTATGTATACAAAGAGCCGAAATGGTATTAAAAGTTGTAGATGAAGTAAAAAGGGCAATATATGAACTTGGTGAAGAAGGTCGACTATTTCAAATGCAGTTAGACGAGTTATTTGGTAACTTAGATATAGAAGAATCTTACATTATAAAAGATTATATAATAGCAAGTAAAAAACGAAGTGTGGAAAAAGCGTTAGAAAGTATAAGAGCAATGAATCATGAAGATTTAATGAAACCACAACTAATTGCAAAAGTACTAGGATACGAAGATTTCGACAATTACGAAGATGTAAATGTATATCCAAGAGGTTACAGAATACTAAACAAAATTCCAAGAATGCCAAACATTATTGTAGAAAACTTAGTGAAAAAATTCAAATCTTTTCAATATATAATTAAAGCCGATATTCCAGAACTAGACGAAGTTGAAGGAATTGGAGAAATAAGGGCAAAGGCAATAAAACAATCTTTAAAAAGAATGCAAGAGCAATTCATTTTTGATAATTTAAATTTGTAAAACAAAAGTAAATAAAAACAGATAGTGTAAAATAATTTATGAAAAAAATATGAAAACAACTATCAAATAAAAAACGAAAGGAAGAAATAAAATGAAGGATAAAAGTAAAGTAATTTTAATAATAGCAATTCTACTTATTACAGCACTTATAGTATATGTATGCTATGGAATATTTAATGGAAACAAAAATCCAGTTGCAACAATGGAAGTATCTTATATAGATAACGAAGGAAATGAAAAAATAGGAACAGTAAAAATTGAGCTAAACCCAGATGTTGCACCAATTTCTGTAGCTAACTTTACACAATTAGCTAATAATGGTTTTTATGATGGATTAACATTCCACAGAATAATATCAGATTTTATGATTCAAGGTGGAGATAAAGCAGGAAATGGCTCAGGGTCTGCAAGTTTTAGTAATTTAATGGAATCTTATACTATAACTAAAATTGAAAATAATAAAGCAATCTGCAAAAAGAATATAACAAAAGATGAACAAAAAGAAATTTCTATTTCAGAGCTACCAGAAGGAATAAAAGAAGGAACTGTTATTTGGTATAAAGATGGAAAATATCAAGTTGATATTGAAGACTACACATATTCTATAAAAGGAGAATTTGCAGCAAATGGTGTAAATAACAATCTAAAATTCGGAAAAGGTATTATAGGAATGGCAAGATCAGATTACAGCACATACGGATTATCAGAAGAAGGTTATAATTCTGCAAGTTCACAATTCTTCATAGTTACAACTGATGATAAAGATACAATAAATAGCTTAAATCAATATTATGCATCTTTTGGAAAAGTTATAGAAGGATATGATGTAGTAGAAGCTATTGCAAATGTAAAAGTAAAAGAAGCAGAAGCAGAAGGAGAAGAATCTTCAACACCAGAAACAGCTCCTATTATAAAAAGTATAAGAGTAGAAACATATGGAGCAAATTATGGAATTCCAAAAACAATAAATTTTGATAAAATACTTTCAACAGTACGAGAGTATCAAGAGTATTATGAGAAATTATTCAGCTCATCATCAACTTCAGATGTAACAGCTGAAACAGAATCTAATGAAGCTACATCAGAAGAATAGAGCAAATACAATGGACGTTCAGTAATAACGAATAAAAAAAGGCAAGTTGATATCTTGTCTTTTTTTATATCTAGTAATATAATATGAAAAAAATAAGATTATATATTTTCAATACAGTTATAGAAAATAAAACTGGAGGTTATAATGAAAAATAAATATAAATTAACAATAGAGCAAAATATATTTTTAGCCAAAAGAAATTTAGTAGATAATATTTATACTAATGCAAGAATGGAAGGAATAAATGTAACATTCCCTCAAACTAAAACAATATTAGATGGTGTAAATGTACCTAATTTAAAAATAGATGAAATTCAATGTATTTTAAATTTAAGAGATGCATGGAAATATCTAATAAATAATATAACTTCTGAATTTACTTTAAACTTCATTTGTAAAATAAATGAGCTTGTAGCAAGAAATGAAAGTATTGAATGGGGAAGTTTAAGAAAACGGAAATGTTCAAATAACAGGAACTGAATATATACCAGATATTCCAAAAATTGATATAGTAGAAGAACAAATTAAAAAAATATTAAAAATAGAAAATGCAACAGAACGAGCAATTGAATATATGCTATATGGAATGAGAAGTCAATTGTTTTGGGATGGAAATAAAAGAACTAGTACAATATGTGCCAATAAAATAATGATAGAAAATGGATGTGGAATAATAAAAATTCCAGATAACCGATTAGAAAAATTTAATGAATTGCTATCTGAGTTTTATAGCACAAATAATAATGAAAAGATAAAACAATTTATTTACGAAAATTGTATTGATGGAATTGTATTTGAATAAAAAGTTATATGAAATATAAATTGGTTGTAAGTGAGGAAGTATAAAGTTTTCGTTAACACAAAGGTGGAAAAATGTCAAAAATTGTCGTTGACAAAGAAGAACGTGCACATTGGGGACGTAAAAAAATGTGCAACAATAATTAAAACAATAAAAAATTTTAAGAGGCAATATAAAATTTATATTGACCTCTTTTTCATATTTTGATACTATAACATAAGCAAAAGGAGATTGAAATGATTGCAGAAATTATAATGAATAGTAGTGTTAAAAATCTAGACAGAACTTTTGATTATAGTATTCCATTTGAGCTAGAAGATAAAATAACAATTGGAAGTAGAGTTTTTGTAAAATTTGGAAATATAAAAAAGCTAAAAGAAGGTTTTGTTGTGAATATAAAAGAAAAATCAGAATTTGAAGCAAAACCTATTTCAAAGGTAGAAGAACGTGATTTTATTGATGAACCTAAAATCAAACTTGCTAAATGGATGGCAAAAAGGTATTTTTGTAATGTTTCAGATTGTATAAAATTAATGTTACCACCGGGAACTGGAACAAACAATTTAGAAAATAGAGCAAAAGAAAAAACATTAAGATTTGTAAGATGTTTAAAAACATCAGAAGAAATTGAATTTGATATAGAAAATAAAAAATTAAAATCAGAAAAGCAAATAAGAGCACTAAGATTTTTATGTAATAATAATGAAATATCTTCAAAAGATTTAGAAGAGCTTTCAGATGTAAGTACTGCAATTTTAAAAACTTTAGAAAAAAATAGATATATAGAATTTTATGAACAAGCAGTAGAAAGAAATCCATTTATGCACAAAGTAATTACTAGTAATCAAAAATTAGTTTTAACAGAAGAACAACAAGCTGCATATAAAGCAGTAGAAGATTCTATAGATGATATTATGAATTCTGAATTTTTATTATTTGGAGTTACAGGTTCTGGAAAAACAGAAGTGTATTTACAATTAATAGAAAAAGTTTTAAGTATGGGGAAAACAAGTGTAATGCTTGTTCCAGAAATTTCTTTAACACCTCAAACTGTAGATAGATTTATTGCAAGATTTGGACAAAAAAAAATTGCAATATTACATAGTAAATTATCTGTTGGAGAAAGATATGATCAATGGTACAAAATTAAAAATGGTGAAGCCAAAATTGTAATAGGAGCTCGTTCTGCAATATTTGCTCCAATAAATGATTTAGGACTTATTATAATTGATGAAGAACATGACAGCTCATACAAATCTGAAATGACCCCAAGATATAATGTAAAAGATGTTTCAAGATATTTAGCAAAAGAATATAGTATTCCAATTGTATATGGAAGTGCAACACCTGATATGGATACATATTATAAAGCAACAATTGGAGAAATTGAATTATTAGAGCTAACAAAAAGAGCAAATAATGCAAGTCTTCCAAATATAAATATTGTAGATATGAGAAGAGAACTTGCAAATGGAAATAGAAGTTCAATTAGCATGAAATTATATGATAATATAAAACAAAATTTACAAGATAAAAAACAAACAATATTATTTTTAAATAGAAGAGGATATTCTACATTTATTTTGTGTAGAGATTGTGGATATGTTGCCAAATGTAAGCACTGTAATATTGCATTAACATATCACAGCAAAGAAAATAAATTAAAGTGTCATTATTGTGGATATGAAACTTTGCCAGTAGGATATTGTCCTGATTGCAAAAGTAAAAATATTCAATATTCAGGAAGCGGGACACAAAAATTAGAAGAAGAAATAAATAAAATTTTCCCGTCAGCAAAAACAATAAGAATGGATGTCGATACAGTTAGCAAAAAGAATTCACATGAAGATATTTTAAATAAATTTAAAAATGAAAATATAGATATTTTAATAGGAACGCAAATGGTAGTAAAAGGTCACCATTTTCCAAATGTAACACTTGTAGGTGTAATATTTGCAGATGGAAGTTTAAATATAGAGGATTACAGAGCAAATGAAAGAACATTTCAAATATTAACTCAAGTAGCTGGAAGAGCAGGAAGAGAAAATAATAAAGGAAATGTTATTATTCAAACATATAATCCAGATAACTTAAGTATAGAGTTTTCTAAAAAACAAGATTTTAAATTATTTTATCAAACAGAGATAATGATAAGGAAACAATTGAAATATCCACCTTTTTGTGATATAATTCTAATTGGTTTTAGCTCTGAGAATGAAATTAATGTAATAGAATCAGCAAAATTTATTTATATGAGTTTAAAGGAAAAAATAATAAAAGAAAAACTAAAAATAATATTATACAAACCAGTTCCTGCTCCAATAGATAAAATAAAAAATAAAATAAGATGGCGAATCATAATAAAATGTAAATTTGATGACGAAATTATAGATGCGTTAAACAGAAGCATAGAAGAGCTAAAGAATAAAAATATCAAAAACGTAAAAACTGTAATAGATATTAATCCTACAAATATGATGTAACCAATAACCAAAGGGCACGAAAAAAATTTACGTCAAAACACTCGCGGAGTTCAAAAAAGAAAGGAAGATTAAAATGGCAATAAGAAATGTAAGACTAGATACAGATGAAATCCTAAGAAAAAAATCAAAAAAAGTAGAAGTAGTAGATGACAAAATAAGAGAACTTGTAGATGACATGATAGAAACAATGCATCAAAAAGACGGAGTGGGACTTGCAGCTCCACAAGTAGGTGTATTAAAAAGAGTTGTAGTAATAGATTTATATGATGACAAAGGTCCATATGTTTTAATAAATCCTGAAATAATAAAAGAAAAAGGAGAGCAAGAAGTAGACGAAGGTTGTCTAAGCTTTCCAAACAAATTTGCAAAAGTAATAAGACCAGCAGAAATAATAGTAAAAGCTCTAGACAGAGATGGCAAAGAATACAAACTAAAAGGAAAAGGCTTACTTGCACAAGCAATATCACATGAATTAGATCATCTAGAAGGAATTTTATTTATGGATAAAATAATTCCAGGAACCTTAGAAGTTGTAAAATAGAAAAGTAAGAATAGGAGGTAGTTTTATTTGAAAATTTTATTTATGGGAACACCAGATTTTGCAGTAGAATCACTAAAGAGCATATATGAAGCAGGACACGAAATTATAGCTGTTGTAACAAACCCAGATAAGCCAAAAGGAAGAGGCATGAAAATGATTGCTTCACCTGTAAAAGAATATGCTTTAGAAAAAAATATAAAAATATATCAACCAGAAAAAGTAAGAAAAAATGAAGAATTTATAAATGAAATAAAAGAAATTAATCCAGATTTAATTTGTGTTGTTGCTTATGGAAAAATTTTACCAAAAGAGATTTTAAATATTCCAAAATTTGGCTCTATAAATGTTCATGGATCACTACTTCCAAAATATAGAGGAGCAGCTCCAATTCAATGGGCAGTTATAAATGGAGATAAAGTTACTGGAATAACAACAATGTATATGGATATTGGAATGGATATGGGAGATATGATTTTGAAAAGAGAAGTTCAAATTGGTGATGATGAAACAACAGGAGAACTTTGGGATAGACTTTCAAAAATCGGAGGAGAATTATTAGTAGAAACCATATCAAAAATAGAAGATGGAACAGCTCCAAGAGAAAAACAAGGAGACGATTTTTCTATGGCTCCAATGCTTAATAAAGAAATGGCAAGAATAGATTGGGAAAACAAAACTGCTACAGAAATTAAAAATTTAGTAAGAGGCTTAAATCCAATAATGGGAGCTTATTCTTTTTATGAAGGTAAAAAAATTAAGTTTTGGAAAGTTGAAATATATTCTGATAAGCAAATATTAGAAATGTTTCCAGAATTACAAGAATTTGAAGATAGATTTTTAGATTTACCAGAAGGAACAATTTTATTTTCTGATAGTAAAACAGGTCTTTATATTAAATCTAAAGAAGGAAATATTAAAGTTATTGAAATACAAGGGGAAAATGCTAAAAGAATGACTTCAGAGGAATTTTTAAGAGGAAATTCTTTGGTGGCTGGACTTTATTTTGAATAATAAATGGAAAGAAGAGATTTTAAATTTCTTCTTTTTTATATAATAGGAAAGTTCGATTTTTGAAAGAAAAAATACACATAAAAATGAGGCTCGACAAAAGAGCCTCAAAAATATATTTTATATATTTATATAAATTGTATTTTCTTTATTAGTTAAATACTATTAAGTATATTAAATAAAATATATATAATAATTATATTTAATAAATAATATATACCTTAAATATAATAGAACTTAGATATATTAAAATACTTAACTTATGTAATACAAGTATAATATATTAAAAGTATTATTTTCTTTTCATAAGGAATATATAATATTCTTATTATATATAGTAATAATATTATAATTTATATTATGTACCTTTTGTAAAGTCTTAATTTTAACAGAATATTATTTTGTTAAAAAATAACCATTACAATAATAGATATAAATACTCATATAAATAATTTTTGTTGCAGAAACAAACTTATTTTGTGGTATAATTATTTTAGATAGTAAATAGTGATTTTAAATGTATATTTATAATGAATAGATTTTAATCTATTTGAAGTTTAGTCAAAAGATAAAGGAGATACGTAATGGATAATGTTCAAAAAATAATGGATGTAATGAAACAAATAGAATATGGTTTTTTAGATAGTAATGGTAATAATATTTTCAATAATATAGAAGTCGAATATACATTTAATAAAGTATATTATTTAATGTCACCAGAAGAATTATTAAATAAAAAAGTTGGCGTTTGTTGGGACCAAGTGGAATTGGAAAGAAAATTATTTGAAGAAAATAATATCAAAAATGAAACATATTTTATTTATATAGATGATAAAAATAATTTACCATCTCATACTTTTCTTGTGTTTTATATGAATGATAACGTTTATTGGTTTGAACACTCATGGTTTGATGAAAAAGGTATACATGAATACAATAATTTAAATGATTTATTAAATGATGTTGAAATAAAATTTGTTAAAAGTAGAGAAAATGAAGTTGAAAAAGGTTCAGATGTTCATATACATAAATATAATAAGCCAAATTATAATATTTCATGTGATGAATTTTATAATTATATTTTTACGCAAAAAGAGGTGTTTAATTTTAAAATTGAAAATGCTACACTTGATGATTTGGAAAGAATAAAATATTATAAATTAAAAACAATTGTTGAGTATGCTAAAACTTTATCAGAAGAAGAAATGGTAAAAATAGATAATTATATATGTGAAAGTGTACCTACCTTAATAAAAGAGTATAAAAATATAGTTTATAATAAAAAAATCATAGGGAGTATTTTGATTAGAAAAATAGATAATGGTTTATTATTGGATGAAATTTTTATTGATAAAGAATATAGAAACAAAGGTTTTGGGTCTTCAATAATTAAGAATTATGTTCTTAACTCTGATGAAAATATATATCTTTGGGTATATAAAAACAATATTAAAGCTGTTAATTTATATAAGAAATTAGGTTTTAAAATTAAGGAAGAAACAGATACAAGATATTATATGGAATATTCTAAATAACAATTACAATTTGTCTATAAAAATAATTAAAGTGGGAAACCACTTTTCATTTGGGTAGATTTAATTAGGAGCAATGCTCCTTTTTTAATGAGTAAATATCTTTTTATACTAAACCCAACCCCATAACCTTATAAAATCAATTTTAAAGGTTATTTCTGTTCGATTTAGATTTGATAATCTATTTATACTAATCAATAATAAACTTAACAGAAAACAACCTTAAAATGCTTAAAAATAGGTTGTTTAAGTTTGAATTATAATTGATGAAATCAATGACTTTCACTATATAGCACTATTTATATAATATATTGCTATTATTTGATTATTTCCTTTATTACTCTACTAAATATATAAGGAGAGTGATAAATATATGGAATATTATTTCACAACAAAAGAAATAAGTTTACTATTAAAAACGCCAATTCAATTCATTAGAAAAATGATAAGAGAAAAAAGAATAATTGCTTATAAGGTGGGAAGACAATATATTGTTAAGGAACAAGACTTAAATAGTTATCTTGATAGTGTGAGATATGAAAGATAAAGATATTTTAAATATGTTAGGTTTAAATGATAGAACTATTACTTTAAATGCTGATGATGAGTATTTACAAATAATGCTTGAAAAGAAAATTGGTAACTACCTTAAAAAATTAGATGAAGAAAAAAAGAAACAAAAACAAATAGATTATTATAAAAATCAATATGAAAAGTTCCAAAAGAAAAACGAGTTTGTTAAAAACTTTGATGATAAGTATATTTATAACAAGATTAAAAACAAACTAATTCAAGATGGTTTTATTTATAGATGTAGTTTCTGTATGGGATTAGATGTTTCAGGACAATATGCTAAATACCCTAAAAATCACAAACATAAAAAAGAGATAAGTTTATTAAAATGGCAAATCTTCATCATCAAGTGGTTCATCATTACCATCATATCCATAAAATTTTGCTGCTTCATCTTCCTAGCCTTCGTCTTCAGTCCACATTTCTTCATAATCAGTGTCTGTCATTTCTTCTATACCAGATATGAAATGCATATATTCTATAAATTCATTATCTGGCATTGCATCAATCATTTTTTTATATTCTTCTTTTAATTGTTTTATTTCGTTTGAAAACGGATAATTCATCTTATTATTATGTTTCTTTTTACTCATTTTTTTTACCACACTATAGATTATATAATGGGAGGCGGGGGGATTTCAATATCTCTGGGTCTTTTATTTTTAATTCGAAGAATATTAAGTTACCACCACAATCGCATATTGTTGGATCATATCCAAAAGAAAGCTCTATTGAAAGATTCCATTTTCGTAATTGATTACGTATTTCAATTTGATTTTTGTTTAATAATTTAAAAATTTTGTCCGCATGTTTGTGTGTTTTTGCATAAATACCATAATATCTAACTACTTTAAAGTTTTTATTTGGAATGTGCATTATTAATTTTTTTATAAATTCATATGCATGCACTTTTTCTTCTATGCGTTTACCATCCTCATGACGTTCGTAATAATAAGTTACGTACGATCCATCATAAGCAATAATTCTTGATTGAGCCATTGCTGGTCTGCCAGTGTATCGAACTACGTAATTTATGGTTTGGTTTATTGAAGAAATATTATCTGGTTTTGCATAGACATAAAAACCATTATCATATTCTTTATAAATTTGATTTTTGAGATGTTTAAATTTAATAAGCTCTTCTTTGGGTAAATTTTTTTGTAAATAATCAAGAAGTAATTTTTGCCACCTAAAACGAAGTGCTTTGAAGTTTATATGTTTTATAATTCTGAATACTTCTGTATTTCCGGCACCACCTTCTGTACACAGCATATGTATGTGTGGATTCCATTTTAAGTCTCTGCCAAAAGTATGTAAAGTGCACATTATTCCGGGAGTAAAGTTCTGAGATTTATTTAATTCAGAAAACCATGATAATACAGATAAAGATGCTGCTTCAAATAAACCATCTAAAAGATATCTGTATTTTTGAAAATAAGGCCATAATTTATCAGACATTGTAAAAACAATATGTCTGTGTTTGCAACGAATGGATTTTTTTGTCATAGAAAAGGCCCTGTCTTGAGCGTATCTTACACCACAAGTGTTACAAAATCTGGATTTACATCTAAAGGGAACCTTTACAAATTTTTTGCAATGGTCACAAACATATAGTGCATATCCATAATTTGGATTGCCACAATTAATTATTTTTTCAACTTCATCAAATACGACTTGTCTAATATCCAATTCTGTATTTCTAATAATAAAATTATCCCAATGATCATTAAATATCTGTTTTATTGTAAATTCGGACATATAAACCTCCAAATATATAATAACAGAAGTGAAATAAAAACAAAAGAAGAGAGCCCTAAATTGTAGAGCTCCAAAGGGCGGAATTTATTCCGCTTTTTTATATAATAGGAAAGTCATACAAAATAAAAAAAGATAGCTTAAATATAGATAGAAACAAAAATAGACCAAATCAAAATAATAATTTGGCATAGTAAAATATAGAATTGAATTATAATTAATTGTCCTTATAAATGT
>JAGALX010000034.1 GCA_017625035.1 Clostridia bacterium | reverse complement strand
TGTATAAAAAAAAGCTACAGCAATAATTCGTTTAATCATTTTCTCAATTCTCCAATTTTTACGAATAATAGGGCTTCCTTTGATGTGTATTCTTTTTTCTCATAAACTAATTTTGGATATATCTCAAGTTCCTTTTCATTTTCATCTATTAGTTTATCAATTTCAAATTCAACTTGAGAAAAAAAAGGAACGGCTAGATTATTATATTCACTCATTTATATCTCCAAAAAGCCAGCTGCCATTATAAAAGAAGTTTATATCAGCTATGCAAGTATCATTGTATTTTTCTCCAATATAATTTTCTGTAAAATTTATATTTGTTCCTCTGCAAAGTATATATTGGTATTCCAATACATTGTCTTGCAATAAAAAATATCCACCGACATTTTTTACTCTGTTATTGTTAAAATATAAAGATTCATTCTGGGCATATCCATTAATAATTGCCATTTTATCTACAGCTTTTCCTAACCATATATCGATTTGTATTAAATCATCTTCCGTATTTTCAACAAAACTTGTTGCAGGATTCCCGTCAAATGCATTGCATAGTGCATATTTTAAGGGAGCTTTTTCATCCCATAGATAATCAGATGCTTCAATAATTATTGAATTCCATTCTTCAGAAGGATATATAGAAAAATCCTCTGTAAGATTAAAACTTTGAGGTTCATCGCTAAATCTAAAATAGTGTCCACTAACAGAGCCAACAAATTGCCCCTTACATTTTTTTATATTATATCCATCATTATCATTTGATGTTTTAAATTGTATATTCGCTCTATTACAAAAAAGTATAAATCCTTTTGCTTTATCTTCCCCTTTTACAATTAAAATATTGTTAAATTGAAGATATAAATGGATTTCTCCCCAGATTATTTGTGAATAATACTTTGACAATAACTTATATGAATCGGATTCCTTTCTTAAAAGAATAATTTGATGCCTTGGTACAGGAAGTCCTTTATCAAAAAGCGGAGAGATAAACCAGATAAATTCATCACTTCCAATCTTTTCTTCGTAAACATAATAATTTCTTAAATCATTTATAGAAAAGACATTTTCTTTTTTAACCTTCTTTAATTCAGACGAACATTTGTCTATAATCATTTTTTTTGAATCTTTATCCAGTAAAATCATATATTTACTTTCTGTCGGTAAAAGATAATTTAGATCCGGCTCAACGTTATTTGCCATACAAGAAATAAGAAATATTATATTAAATAATATAAATATAATACTTTTTTTATTCATTAAATCCTCCATAGTAAATGGCTTTCTTATGTAATGTTACCATATTTCCATCTGCTATGTCTTGCACATTTGCAGTTAATTCAATTTCTTCCCCTTCTTCACAGCTACTTTTTGCCCATTTTACGCTACTAAATTTAGGCTCTTTTTTTGGGGCCATTTTTGCCTATGGCAAAAACCGGGCTTTCCGCAGTTCCGCTTTCGCTCCATACTTTGCTTCGCAAAGTACGCCTTCGGCGCTGCTACAATCCCTTGTCCGTGCGGGCTCGCAAGGTAGAGAAAGTTTCTTTCAAGGCATTGTACGTACTTCATTTACTTCAATAAATCTGATAAAAGAAGTGGAGTTTTTAAGTTTTCCATTTTTTTTATAATTTCAATATTCTGTTTCTCAGTTTCATTAAAATCAGATTCTGAAAAGTTTGTATTTACTATGTAATTTATTCCTTGTGCCTCACAATTAGCTTCAAAATAGTCTCTTAATTCCTTATTTTTAAAATTGTATCCACGTTTTGCATAAAGAGAATTTCTTAAAATTGAAAGTTGCTTTTTTGAAAGGGTAAATATATCAACTTCTGACAACAACTCTTTTGACAAATTTTTCTTATTATATTTAATTAATATCGGCTCTTCTATATCTATGAATGCTTCTCGATACCATAAAGCATAAGAGGAAAAATCTCCTAATGGATAAAAATACTCTTGACGACAAATAGCTTCATTTATATTATTTGGAACTTCCATATACCATATAAACGCCTCATCATTATAAATTCTAGAAAAATCTGTACAAATAAAGTATTCAGAATTCTTTTTTATAAGAAAATCTCGCAAAGAAAAACCTGCATTTTCCTTAAGAGACTTATCATCAGGTATATAAAAAACCTCTTTAATTAAACTATTAGAATTAAAAAAATGTCTCGTAACTAAACTATGTCCCGTGTTAAATTGATTTTTTAATATTTCAGAGTCATTGTTATAGTTTATTGTTATCAGTTTTTCTTCTTTTGGTTTAAAGATCAATGAGAAAATTATTGAACTTTTCCCATCTCCTCTTTCTGATAGTGTTTCACCATCTTTATACTCTTTTCCCTCAAACATTACAGAGTAAGAAATTTTCTTATCCTTTTCAAATATAGTAAAATCATCAGGAATTAAAACAGGTGTAAATAACCATCTTGCGCCCTCAGTTGGATAACAATCGATATTAATACTTAAGTTAATAGTTTTATTCGAGTAATTTTTTAGAGAATAATTGACATTTATATTAACTCCTGAAAATGAAACTGTTTCATTTGTAATAGTTATACTTTTATCAGAAACCGATATTGGTTCAACGACAAAAGAATTAGGAGTATATGCGTATAAAAAATCAATAAAAAAAATAACAATAATGAATAGAAAATATTTTTTTAAGCCCATAGATACAATCTCCCTAAATTTGCTATACTTTTACTTATTGCTTCTGCCGAAATTGTTACACTCCAATGGAAGTTCACAAATATAATTCATGATTAGTTACTAACAGAATCACTTACATATTCTCCATACACTTTAATTTCACTAATACATGTATTATCATAATCTGTACCAGGATAAATATCTGCAATAGTTATTTTTAAAACTAACAGAGGAGAACTTGTTACATAGTCATTTCTAAGTTTTAAAGGTAAATCAAACTCTTGCAATTCCATTGTATCTTTCAATTCAATAAGAGAATCATAAATTAACAAAGGATTTGCTTCTACATAACTTTTTTCTTGTCCATAAACAATTGGAGTATCAAAAATTTGAATTCTACAATTTTTAATTCTATTGTTCTTCTTAAATGATTCAATACTAGCACAATTCCCATTATAAATTTTTATGTGACATTCTATATTTTTAGAGCGCAAAGCTTTTCGATAACTAAAACCTACCCCATCTCTCCGAGAAAATGGAATCAAAAAATATTCATTAATTCCTGAATCCTCTTTTCCTTCTGCCCAACAAGTAGATAAATCATTATCTTGAAGATTTCTCCATTCATAAAAATCGTTATCTTTATTTTTTTCCACCAATACAGAACTTCTACCTAAAATCCAGGTATTGTTTGGTAATGTATTCACAAGCATTTCATTTATAGCTTCTAAAATACAACTATCATTCGAGTAAACATTAAAGGGAAAAAATAGAAAACTTAAAATAAATAATTTTCTTTTCATAAAAATTCTTATTAATCTAATATTCCAGCCCATTTTTTAGTAAACCACCATCTATTTGTTTTATAACTGACAAATGCTCCATTATGTTCTGTATACTTTTCTAAAACATGATTATATATTATTTTTGCTCATATTTTTGTATAAGTTCAATATTATATTTATCAATATCAGTTAGCAGAGAATCGTTATAATTTGGATTCTTCTTATACCATGTATAACATTCCCAAAGTGACTGTAAATCTACACTTTTGAAAGTACGACCGTGACGAGCATAAACAGCGTTTCGCATAAGGCGGAGTTGGGCTTTGTCTAAGTCTCGTAAATCTTCGGCTGTGAGTTTTGAATCAAGTTTTGAAAATTTTAAGCCGTTGTAGGCAAAATAATCCTCTGGACAATAGGCATTTTTTAACTGCTCTTGGCTTACTGATTCATCGAAAATGTAACTCTGCGTTTTTGATGACCAATAATAGAATGACCAAAATACATTTTTATTTTTATCCGACTGTTTAAATTTAAATCCCCTTTTTCCATTTATTATGCAAAAGTATATATCTACATTCTTTAAAGATAACTCTGTTAATTGTTGTGAAAAAT
>JAGALX010000004.1 GCA_017625035.1 Clostridia bacterium | reverse complement strand
TTTTTTCCAATGTGCGAGAGATAAGTCGAAAAGGAAAAATAATTTATCTGCCAATATATTATGTTATGTTTATTGATAATCAGCAGAATATAGAAGAATTGATTTTAGAATAAGAGTTTTTTGATATATGTGAGTTTTTTTTGTTTGTTTGTCAAAAATTCCTGATTTTTATACTCCGCATTGTACAAAATAATAAAATCGACTAAATTGGAAAAGTCCGTATTTGGTCGATTTTGTTTTAGGAATCATTTAGAATTTCCAAAGGGTAAAATGAAAGTTATTGGTGTTTGATTTTTGAACTTTATAATTTTATAATTTTCTAATTTTCAAATTTTCGAACTTGCGAAATACGCAGTTTTGTTGTGCACACTGAGGGTGGTGGCGGTTTTCTTCGGTGCAGGTTGCTTGATGGTAAGGTATAAAATGCACATTCACATTGTGTCTTATCCTCAAAAAGTTTGAAAGTTTGAAAATTTGAAAGTTTGCAACTTTGCAAGTGCCTTTGTCTTTTCCTAAAATAAGTAGATAGTTTTTTGATTATTTTACCAAAAGAATAGACATATATTTTAAAAATATAGACATTATCCTAATTTTATAGTCAAATTCCTATTCTTATAGTCATTGGCTTAAAAAAGTAGACGTTGTTGGTTGATATCCTTTCTGTCTTTGTCTTTTCTTAAAAAAATTAGTATAATAATCACCAAAATTTGCCAAGATTATTAAATTAAAAAATGTTAATAATAGTGTTTTTTAGATTATTAAAAAAACGAGGGGATGCCATGTGGTGAAGGCTCGCAGTCACCAAAAGCTATGATGCTATTTGCGCAAGTATGTTTATTTGTTTTTTTATTAAAAATACTTAAATTTTTATGGTAAGCTTGCAATAAAGTTTTTAATATGTTCTATATCATTTGTATATAACAATCCAGATTTATTTCTTAATTTTTTACTCCATTCTAATTTTATTCTTTGGCAATAATATAAATATGCTTTAGTTTCTGAAAAATAAGTTCTCATCACTTCTATTGCGAAATTTTCAGTAATAAAATCAGACATTATTGTTTTTCTGCTTTCAATTTCAGACATCACTGATGCATTATGATGTCTATAATAATATAATCTATCTTCTATAAAGCAAATAGATTTACATAACGATATATATTTTAGTAATGTTACGAAATCTTGCCCTCGTTTTAGAGCTGGAGATAGATATGTTTTTGCTATATTTACCTTTATTAATTTATCCCATAAAACAGGGCTACAGATGTTATTAAAAAAGTCCATTTTTTCTATTTCTTTTTTGGTATAGCATCCTACTAGATGATTCCATATTGTTAATTGTGAGAATTGTTGGCAATATTCATCGGTGCAAAGTGCTTTGCACACAACGATATCTGCATGTGTTTGTTCTGCTGTATCATACAAAATTTGTAATGTATTAGGATGTAAATAATCATCAGCATCTAGAAATTTGATATATTCCCCTCTTGCAATAGATACTCCTGCGTTTCTTGCTGGACCTTGACCTTGATTTGTTTGACTTAAAATTGTAATATTAGTATGTTTTAATGCATATTCTGCAAGAATTTGAGAAGTTTTGTCAGTAGAGCCATCATCTATGCATATAATTTCAAAACAAGAATTAGGAAATGTTTGGTTTATAACTGAATCTAAACATTTACTTATGAATTTTTGTGAATTATATATTGGAATTATTACACTGATATTGCACATTAATTTTTTACTTCAGTTTTTATTTTTTTTAATACAACTAATTCTTTATGAATATTGCAATTGTCTAATAATTTTGGATTTATATTATCTCCGCATAAATATATTTTTACATTCTTATTTTTCCAAATTTCCCATTTCGACCATTGGTACGCAGTTTTGAATCCTAACCAATCCCCACCAAGACACATATAGATATGAATTGGTTTATTTTCATGATATAGACTGAGAATTTGTGTATTAATATCATTTTCAGTAACCATAGTTACATCAGTTCGTTTGTAACATACCCTTTCTTCATCATATTCATCTTTTAATTTATTAATAATATTTTCACTTTGTTCAAGTAAAATAACTTTATTTTTATCGACATTTTTATTTAATATTTCTTTCCCTATTATTCCTCCTCCTAGTATAATTAATAAGCTATCTTTTGTATTTTCTAAATCAATACTATAGTTTGATTGGCATATTTTAATTTTTTCATCTTTAAATTCAAAATTTTGCAATTGTTCTATACGTATATACATCAAGAGTTCTTGATGTTGATTTCTTATAATCATTCCTAATTTTAGGTTTATATAATCATTGTCTGTTGCAATAATAACATTGTAAGCTCTTTTGAAAACATTAGACATGTAAGTTAAAAATTCTTCATTAGCTTCTTCTTTTAAAAAAATTTGATTAAATGAATATTTTGTTTTTTCTAGGTTGGGATCGACAATAATAACTTTATGATTTTTTTTATTATCTAATTTTTTTTTGATTTCACGTCCAGCTTGACTATAACCTAAAATGATAGTATGTTCTTTAAAAGTCCATAAACAAAATTCTTTTAATCCAAATACAAGTAATTGAACACCGCCAAGAATTAAAACAAGTGGAGCTAAGAAACGAGCGATATTAATAAAAATACTTTTTTCTGGTATTGGAGCTCCCAGTTTAAATAATTGTATGGTTTGATAAATGGCATCACCAAAACCTATTGCATCATCAATAATAAAACCATACAATGACAGAATAGTAGTAACAAAGAATAAAATTAACGATAAATAAATTAGTAAATGGTGTTTTTTATTCATTTTTTAAAAATTTGTATAGTATTAAAATTAAGTTGTTAATATCTTTTTTTGAAACTATTTCAGAAGCAGAATGCATGTATCTAACAGGGTATGACATAGTTGCCGTTTGTATACCTCCGTGTTGCAATTGAATACCTTTGGCTTCCGTTCCGCTCATATTTGGTTGTACTTCTGTTTGATATGGCACTATTTCTTTTTGGGCCACATTTATTAATATATTTCGTAAGTTTTCAGAAGAGTCGGGGCTGATACATATAGTTGGACCTTTTCCTAAAAAAATTTCTCCATACAAAGAAGTTCTTACAGAAGGATAGTCAGTAGCATGTGTAGCATCGATTATGATTGCGTAATCTGGGTTAATTGTTATGGCAGCAGTAATACCACCTCTTAATCCTATCTCTTCTTGACGTGTTGATACAAAATATAAATCATATTGAGATTCTATTTGTGCTATTTTACTTAACAATTCCATCAAAATTGCACTGCCCATTTTATTATCTGCAGAACGAGTTGTAAGATAATCATCACTCATGAAGGTTGGTTCTGAGATAAATGTTATTGGATCACCAACCGAAATTGAACATAGGGCATGTTCTCTGCTAGTAAACCCACAGTCTAACCACAAGTCTTCAAAAATAACTTTATTTCGTTCTGCTTCATTTAATAAATGTATTGGCTTTCTACCAACAATTCCTAAAAAAGCATTATTTTCATGGTGGATGGCTAAACGCATACCAGGCAATAACATAACATCAATACCTCCAATGGGAAGGATATAGACATATCCTTTTTCGTCTATATGTTTTACGACAAATCCAATTTCATCAATATGCGCAGATAGCATCAATTTGGGTTTCCCATAATTTGTTTTGTGTGCTATAATATTGCCAAATTTATCTTCATATACTTCATCTGCATATTTGCTGGCATATTTTTTAAAAATAAGTTGACACTTACTTTCGTACCCTGATGGAGAGGGAGTATTTACAATGTCGTTAAAATACTTTTGTACATCTTTACAGAACATATATGTTATTATTTAAAAGGTTTGAATATGTCATTCCCAAAATACTCAGCAGTCTTTCGCCATGTTCCAGGGCATATATTTTTGACGGCGCAATTAGTGCATGGTGAAAAATTAGCTCCACCATCACCCTTTAGTCCATATTGTATTATAGGGTTAGTTTGATTTTCTATAGAAGGTAATAATAAAGCAGCCATAGATTCTTCGCTTTCGTACTTTCTCAAAAAAGTCCAATAATACGGATCTATACAACATAGAGGGGTATTAAATACAGAAACATTGCGGAGCCGATTTTTTTTAGAGTATTGGATAATAACATCTAATGCATTTTCAACATATTTTTTTGATATATTAAAAGGTACAGCTGCTAAGTTACTATTATTTAGTGCTTCTCCACACAAATCCATATTGCATAAAACTAATGATACAGAATCGGGGAAAGAGTTGTATACCCATTCTATAAATTCAGGTAATTTATTAAATGATATACCATTTATAATGTATTTTATTGTTATGCGAACTTCAGCATTAATTAAGTTATAAACACCCTTTAATGATTTATCAAAACTACCTTTTACTCCTGTAATTTTATCATGTTCTTCGGCTATGTGACTATGAAATGCGGTTGTTAATTCAAAATTATTACCTACAGTATCAATAAATGTTTTACAAAAATTATTATCCGCAAATTTTAAAGAATTACTTAGAATTCCTATTTTTAAATTTAATTGATTAGCTGTTGTTATTATGGTTGTTAAATCTTTGTATAGCGTTGGTTCTCCTCCTGATATTAAAATCATCTCTATGGATTTTTTTTCTATTGCATCAGTTATGCTTTTTATAATAATATCTAACGGAATCGGTTTATATAGTTTGGAAATTTTATGGCGGGGACAAAATATACAATTTTCATTACATCGATATGACGGAGAAACAAATAATGTATTCATAATAATATATTTTTTAATATTGATATTGTTTGTTTACAGAATCGTGGATCTGGTACAAGTAAAGAATTATATTTACGCTCTGAATTTATTACGCAACCTCCACCGCACACACCTAGAGCAATGCAATTTAAACAAGGCTCCATATACAGAGGAGTTCTTTTGTTCCAAGTTAAATATTCTTTTGATTCCCTAGGATTAAAGTGTGTATCATAAATTGATGTAATAAAATGTTTTTTATCCATAATATGCTCATGGCAAATTCCAACATCTCCATTAGGCGCAATCGCAATTTGTCTACCACCAGATGCATTACAATCAAATAGGCACGGATGTTTATGTGTAAATACATCTATGCGACGTCTTGTTCTATTTTCTGTTATGTTGTTCTTTGATAGTGTTTCGTATGATGTTGTTACAAAATTTGCTGCATTATCATCATAATTATTATCTAATTGTATTATATCGTTATCTAAAATGACATTAAAGCCTATATTTGTTACTCCTATACTAATAAAGTAATCTAATACTTCTTTTTGTCTTAAGATTGTTTCTGGGGATAAAGTGCATGCAATGTTTAAATTAATTCCAGCTTTAACGCATTTTTTGAATGTATCAGTTGCTTTAGTCCATGCTAAAGTTTTTCCATCTTTGAATACTCTGTTTATGGAGGCATTTTTGTCTCCATCTAATGAAAATGTAATTGTAATATCATTATTTTTAAGAAAAGTAATGTCATCATCATTTATTAATGTCCCATTCGTTACGACTAGCATTTTTGTTTGAATAGGTAAGAGTCCTTCTTTTTTGCGTTTTTGAATTTCTAATATAGCAGAAAAAAGTAATTTTTTGTTATGAAAAGGTTCTCCTCCATAAAATATGATTGTTTTTCTTTCCGAAAAGCGTTTTTGGTCTAAATTTATGAGTCTCTGAAAAAAATCAAGTCCAGCAATGAGTGTATTATAATTCATAATACCATCCAAAGAATTATCAATTTCTGACTGTTTTTCAAAGCAATATTTACATGCTAAATTACAATTTTTCGTTAAAAAGAAATATGCAGTAGAAATATAAGGTTCTTGAATTTCTTTGCGACAGTTTTCTAATACTTTCTTGTCTCTTTCTTCATCGATAACAAGAAAACCTTCTTGTAGAAGAGTATTTAGTTGCTTTTTATTTATATTTTCTAAAGTTTTATTTAAGTCGTCATATATTATTCCAGTAATATCACGAATAATCATCTTTAATGAGTGATATATAAACGTTTTGCCATTTTTATTATATATATGGCTAAATTTCGATAATCGATAATTTTTCATAAATTCTTTAAAAAATAATTATAGGGGTGTTTAAACACCCCTATAGGAAAAATTAAAAATTAGTTACAGATTGCGCCCCAATTATTCCAACCATTATTCATCCATGATTCCCATGCACGATTTTCGAATTTAGAAGCAAGTGAATGTTCGTTTGTTTCGTTAGCTGAGTCATACATTGCAGTAATACTTGCTGCATTACCTTCCAATTGGATGCTAACTTCAGTACCTAATTTTTCTGAAAAAACTTTTACTGTTTTCATAGTTAAAAAATTTAATTGTTAAACAATAAAAACACCACCCTGGTAATTATTCAGAGTGAATGCTTTTTAGTATTGATTCATCGAAATTATTTTTAAAGCTATTCCATGTACCAGGACAATATTTGTTTAATTCACAATCCTGACATGATTTGAATAAAGGACCACTATCACTACTAATATCCCACAATAAATCACTATTGGGAACTTTATATGCTGTTACATTTTCCTGAGTTGAATTTTCTATAAATCCCCAATAATAAGGATCGACCAAACACATAGGAGTTGTCAAAACTTTAACTGTTCGTTTATGCCCAAGTTTTCTTTGATCTATAATAACATCTAGAGCCTTTTGTAAATAAGGAATAGAATCTCGAAAATCAACAGCAACATTGTTTTTGTTTGAAGATGCAGTGCCATTGATATCTATATTGCAAAATAATAAAGTTACATGGTCGTCAAATTGAGAAGTCGCCCATTTGACATATTCAGGTAAATCTTTGTATGTGTAATTAACAATATTATTTTTGATAGATAACTTTACCCCATACTTAAGCATATTATTAATACCGTTCATACTCCTTTCAAAACTACCATTATGCTGTGTTAAAAAATCATGTTTTTCAGGAATATGACTATGAAACGCTACAGTGACGTCTAATTTTGAACCGTCTATGATAGAGAACATTTTATCTGCAAATTCTTCATCTGCAAAACGTAGCGCATTGGTAAGTAAACTTACATTAACATTACAATTACGAATGTATTTTAATATGCGAAAAAAATCAGGGTGTATTGTAGGTTCTCCTCCAGATAATAAAATATTCTCAACACCTTTTTCTTTGATTGATTTTGAAATAGCAGAACAAATGTCATCGTAACTTAAAGATGGAACATTGGCAGATCCTTCGGAACAAGGACAAAATCTACAACGTTCATTACAAATGTATCCTATTGCACAATATAAAGTCTTCATTTGTCAAAGATTTTAATGCGATTTCTAGTTAAGGCAGTTATTGCTTCGGGATTTGTTAGTATTAAATTTATTAAGCGAGGATATAAAGATAAATTAGCTAGGCATTCTTGATTATCAACACCTTCAACTTTGCCTAATTTATATTTTATTGCAGTAGTACATCCTCCTTTACAAAAGAACCAAAATGGACATTTATTACAAATATCGCTATGTTTTTTTGCGAAAAAATCGTTATTGGCGATTTTTGCGGCTTTAACTAATTCAATAAGATCTCCGCTGATATGAACATTCCCAATAGACTCTTCTTTGTAATCTGTGACATCACATGGATAAATCCTTCCGTCTTGATCAAAAGCAATCATCTTCGTTCCTCCCATGCACCCTCTAGATGTACAAATATTAGATTTACTTCGAACTAATAAATTCATTAATTTCTCTTGAACATTTAGTTCTGTAATTTCAAATCCTCGATTATTTAAATCAACCAACTTATCAATTAAGATATTTTGTGCTGCAATTATTTGTTCCTCGCTAAGACATAATTGCGCATCTTTCATCACAGGATTATCTTTAATTAAATTTAATTTAAAACATTTTATTTTTAGTTCGGTTCCAAAAAATTCTATTATGTCGGACAAATAAGGAAAACTTTTGCTAGTTAAAACACAGACAACTCCATAATTTTTTAAATTTTCAAATCGAGATATTATTTCAACCCCCTTTTTCATTTTATCAAAAGAAGGAGCTCCACTCATAAGGGGACGATGCATATTCTGAATATCTGAATATCCATCAATACTAATACCTAACCTTATATTACGCTTTGATGCTTCTTCTGCTAATTGCTCTGTAATTAAACTAGCATTTGTTTCAATAGAAATTAACGGATTTAAACCAGCATCTTTGAATGCATCATCCATGCGTTTTATTTTCTCAAACGCAATCAAAGGTTCTCCTCCCCAAGGTTGAATGCAAAAATCTTTTATATGATACTTCTTACAATAGTTAATTATGTATTTTACTATCGCATCTAAATTCTCATCCGATATTGTTGTTACTTTGTCTTCAAGGTGTCTAAAGCAATAAACACACCTAAAATTACAAGCTTGAGTTAAATCAAATATGAAAAAAGTAGGTTGAATACGCTCTTCTATAATAGGAGCCATACTATTTTTATTGGTAATCAATCCTCTTTGTATTAATTTAAAAGCTAATTCTTCAGAAATAGTATGACATAAAATTTGATTAGCTAAAATTGTTTCTAAAATTATAGAACAACCATTTTTTGAATTGGTTCAAGACAACTTTAGCGGAAAAATTCTAAAGTTGTAAATTAGTAATTTATAAATATCTTTTTCTTTATTATTATATCTAAATTCACACTCTTTTAAGTGCAAATCAAACGTTGATTTATTAATACCTCTAAACTTA
>JAGALX010000033.1 GCA_017625035.1 Clostridia bacterium | reverse complement strand
TGTGGCAGTAAACTCCTTTGAATAGTCAAAGCTATATTAATTATAAAAAGTCCACAGTTATCACATATAGATTATATTAAATATAAAAAAATAAAGAAAGGAGTCGTATGGTTATTTAAGTTATTAAATATATCATACAAGAAATTATGGAAAAAACATTAACATATGAACAATTCATACAAAAGCTATATGAAATTTTGGGAGAAAAAATAAATCACTATCAGTTTGAGACAAGAGAAAATCTATATAAATCATATTTAAAATCTCCAAAATCATCTAACTTATTTGAAGATAGAGATATAGATCTTACAAACGAACCAAAAATAATAATGGATGGTAATTCTAATGGATCGTTCTGTTATTTTTGGTTTATGTTGAGTGACTTTAAAAAGTATCTTTTAAAAAGAGCAGTACCATCGAGGCTTGTACAAACAACTAAGAATTCAAGTGTTATAGGCAATTCAATGGTACTACCTAAAATAGTAAGAGCTTTAAATTGTGAATCAGCAGAATATTATACTACTTTTTTTTATGAAGACGATGATTCTGGTTCAATGGATAAAGAGACATTTTTAGTAACTCCATCTTTTTTAGGTGAAGGTGAAGAAATAATAAATTTTAGCCAAATAGCTGGAAATGAATTGGAAATTACAAAAATTGAACAAGAATTAAAAAGATATTTGGAATTAAGGAAATATAGTCAATCTCAAATAGATGGAGTAATTAAACAGTTTATAAAAACAACGTTTATTAGTAAATTTTTGGAAAATACAGATGAATCACCAGATAATTTATCTATAATAATAGGTGCAAATAAATCTATAAGAATGTCACCTATGTATGATTATGATTATTATTGTGGTTGTAAAAGAAAAGCTTACATAGAAAGAACCGTAAATGGAAAAACAAATTTAGAAAGTTTTATAAACTATTATAAAGAAAGACCTTGGTTTGAATCATGGTTAGAAACAAAAGTGTCAAAATTAAATGTAGATAATGTATTAAAAGAAACAGTTAAAAGCCCAAATAAAGGTTCATATGACAGTCAATATTATAAAGATTTTATAGGGAAAAGAAAACAAATAGTAAGAGATAGTTTATCACAAGATAGAGGAGAGGAGATGAATAAAATATGACTCTAGATTTATATTGGAAAGATACTAATCGGAATATCTTACAAAATAGCAAATCTAAAAAAAATGAATGATATTTTTGTATTAAAAATATATGAGGAATCTTTAAAAAAAGCTATAAAAAAAGGATGTATAGGAATTGGAAATTTAACTTTTTTAAAATCAGTTTATAAAACAAAAGCTTTGTTTCCTTTTTTTATAAATAGAATACCTCCAAAAAATCATATAAAAATAAACTCGATATTAAAAAAATATAATATAGAAAAATATGATGAAATGGAATTATTAAGAGCAACAAAAGCAAAATTAGAAACAGATAGATATTATGTTAAGGAATACAACATTAAGGACGTTAAAAAATGTGCGAAATAAGTATATTAGGTACGTTAAAATATACAAAATAGATAAATAGAAATATTAGTATTCGAAAATACAATTTAATAGATTAAAAAAATGTTAAGTTGCATATTGGGAATGTTTCCGATGTGCATATTTTTTTCCAAAACTGCATAAAAAATCCTCCAAAGGCAAAAATAAAATCAGGAGGATAAGAATTATGAAGTCTTTTTGGAATGAAAGTCTAGAAAATAAATTACAATTCCCTGAAATAAATGAAAACATTGAAACTTCAGTTTGTATAATAGGAGCAGGGTTAACAGGCTTAAGTACAGGATATTATTTAAGCAAACACACAGATGTTGTAATCTTAGAAAAAGATAAATTCTGTGGCAGTACTAGTGGAAAAAATACAGGAAAAGTAACAAGTCAGCATGGAGTATTTTACAAATATCTAATTGATTCAAATGGAAAAGATTTTGCAAAAAAATACTTAAATGCAAATGAAAAAGCAATAAAAAATATAGAAGAAATAGTAAATACAGAAAACATAGAATGTGATTTTGAAAAAGAATCTGCGTATGTATTTTCGAGCCAAGAAAATGGTATAGAACAATTAAAAGAAGAGAAAAAAGCTGTAGATAAAATAGAAAAAGAAAAATGTAAATATGTAAAAAATATAGAATTACCAATACAAAAAGCAGAAGCAATAGAATTCGAAAATCAAGCAAAATTTAATCCTACAAAATATGCATATGGACTTACAAATTGTATTATAAATAATGGTGGAAAAATATTAGAAAATTCGAAAGCAACAGACATTAATAAAGTAGGGGATAAATATGAAATTTCAGTAAATGACTACAAAATAACAGCTGATAAAGTTGTTATAGCAACAAGATATCCTACTATAAATATTCCCGGATACTACTTTTTAAAAATGTATCAATCAACATCATATGCACTAATAGCAGATGTAAAAGAAAATTTATTTGATGGAATGTATTTAAGTTTAGATATGCCAATAGTATCTTTTAGAACTGTAAATGACAATGGCAAAAAACTTTTATTAGCAGTAGGATATGATTATAAAACAGGAGTAGAGCAAACTGTAAATGGATATACAAAATTAGAAGACACAGTTAAAAAAATGTATCCAAGAGCTGAAATTTTATACAAATGGACTGCAGAAGATTGTATATCACTAGATAAAATACCATATATAGGAGAATATTCAAATCTAATGAAAAATTTATATGTAGCAACAGGATTTAACAAATGGGGAATAACATCATCAAACATAGCAGCAAATATAATAACAGATAAAATATTAGGAAAAGAAAATGAATATGAAGAAATTTTCAAAAGTACAAGATTAGAGCCAATAAAAAATAAAGACGAATTTAAAAATATGTTAAAAGAAGCAAAAGATTCAATAATTTTAAGTAAATTTAAATTACCAAAAGATACAATAGATTCGGTTGAAAATGGACAAGGAAAAATAGTTCAAGTTGATAATCAAAAAGTAGGTGTATATAAATCAGAAACAGGAGAAGTATTCACAGTAAAACCTGTGTGCACACATTTGGGATGTGAATTATATTTTAATAATCATGACAAAATTTGGGAATGTCCGTGCCATGGATCTAAATTTAGTTATGAGGGCAAGGCATTAGAGGTGCCTGGAATAAAGGACTTAGAGTTACACCAACATGGAGAAAATTAAAAAGCGCACATTGAGGACGTGAAAAATGTGTAATTTTAAACCATACTAGAAATTATTAATTACTTAAAACATAACAAATATTAAAATGTCGAAATTTGCAGAATTACTAATCTTGCAATACAATTTAATAAAAATATAATCAAAGAAGAGCATATGCACTATAATCTCAAGTATAGTTTATAAAAGCTCTTCTTTTTTTTTAAATTTTTTCATGTCTTTATCCTGGCAAATTAATGCAAAACATTGACAAAAACAACGTTTTTGACTATAATAATATCAAATATTAAAATAGTCGGAAAGGGGAATGCTATGAAATATATAAAAAGAAACTGTGAAAGTGTAATTAAAAAGCAAGAAAAAATGTTTAAAGCAATACTTGTAACTGGAGCAAGGCAAGTAGGAAAAACTACGATGCTAAAAAACATAAAACCAGAAATAAATTATGTAACATTAGATGATATGATTTTAAATCAATCAGCAATAGAAGATCCAAATTTATTTCTTAAATCAAATAAACCACCAATTATAATAGATGAAATTCAGTATGCACCTAATTTGCTTAGAAATATAAAAATAGTAGTTGACAATAGTAAAGAAAAAGCTTTGTTTTATTTAACAGGTTCACAACAATTTAATCTAATGAAAGATGTTAGTGAAAGTCTAGCAGGCAGAGTGGGAATAGTTAATTTATTAGGATTAAGTTTAAGAGAAATAAAAGAAATTGAATTTAATAAACCGTTTATTCCAACTAATGAGTATTTAGAAGAAAGAAAAAAATTTGATAAAGAAGTTACTTATGATGAAATATGGGACATAATACATAAAGGATCAATGCCTGTAATGTATGAAGAAGAAAGTGATTTTGAAATGTATTATGCAACATATGTAAGCACATATATTGAAAGAGATGTAAGAAATTTAACACAAGTAGGAGATACTTTAAGTTTTCTAAAATTTATGACGGCATTAGCAAGTAGAATAGGTCAATTACTAAATTTAAATAGTATAGCAACTGAGGTTGGAATTAGTATTCCAACAGCACAAAGATGGCTATCAATTTTAGTATCTTCCAATATTGTATATATATTAGAGCCATACTACAATAATATAATGAAAAGAGCAATAAAAACTCCTAAAATTTATTTCCTAGATACAGGACTTGCAGCATATTTAACAAAATGGAAAACAAAGGATGTATTAGAAACAGGAACAATGTCTGGTAACTTCTTTGAAAATTACGTTATTGTTGAAATTATAAAAAGTTACTATAATAGCGGTGAATTAAGACCACCAATTTATTATTATAGAGATAAAGAAAAAAGAGAAATAGATTTAATTATAGAACAAAATGGAAAATTATACCCAATAGAAATAAAGAAATCAGCAAATCCATCAAAAGATATGATTGATAATTTTAAAGTATTAGAAAATGTAAAAGAAGTTGGAGAAGGTGCAATTATTTGTATGTATGACAAAATAATACATTTAGATGAAAAAAATAAAGTTATTCCATATAGATATTTATAAGGCACATTACGCGCACATTGGGGACGAGAAAAAATATGCACATTTTTTCTCGTCCCTAATGTGTGCGTCCTAATTTGTGAATATTTTTAGCTTCCTCTGAATATACATTAATAAATAAAACACAAAGGAGGATAAGCTATGTGGCACACACTAGATTTAAGCGACCTAGTCAGAAAACTAAGGTCAAACATCAACTATGGAATCACAAATGAAGAAGCAAAACAAAGACTAGAAAAATATGGCAAAAATAAAATCGAGGATAAGAAAAAAGAAACAATTTTAATGAAATTCATCAAACAATTCAATGACATAATGATAATAATATTAATAATATCAGCCATAATATCAGCAATTGTCACAAAAATAGATGGAAGCAATGATTATTTAGACTCAATAATAATCATAACAATAGTAATGTTAAATGCTTTGATGGGAGCTCTGCAAGAAGCCAAGGCAGAAAAATCTATTGAAGCATTAAAACAAATGTCAACACCAGTAGTAAAAGTAAAAAGAGAAGGAAATATATTAACTATTCCAAGCGAGGAAGTAGTAATAGGAGATTTAGTATTATTAGAAGCCGGAAACTATGTTCCTGCAGATTGTAGAATAATAAAATCGTACAACCTAAAAATAGAAGAATCAAGTTTAACAGGAGAAACAGTTCCAATACAAAAAGATGAAAACGTAAAATTAAAATCAGATTGCAACATAGGAGATATGCTAAACATGGCATTTGGAACAACTATAATTACAAATGGAAGCGGAGAAGCAATAGTAACCGAAACTGGGATGAATACCAAAGTTGGAAAAATAGCTAAAATGATTATAGAAGACGAATCCCCAGAAACGCCAATACAAAAGAAACTTGGTCAAGTTGGTAAAATTTTAGGAATAGGATGTTTAATAATATGTGCAATAATTTTTATACTAGGAATATTAAAAAGAATTCCTATAATCGAAATGTTTATGACATCAGTAGGACTTGCGGTCGCAGCAATTCCAGAAGGTCTTCCTGCAATAGTAACAATAGTGTTATCAATAGGTGTTACAAAACTTGCAAAACATAAAAGTATAATAAGAAAATTGCCAGCAGTAGAAACACTAGGAAGCAGTAGTGTTATTTGTACAGATAAAACAGGAACTTTAACTAAAAATGAAATGAATGTTGTAGAATATGAAGATTCAAACAAAAAGCCAATAGATTACATATTAGAGCTTGGGACAATGTGCACTGATGTTCAAATTCAAAACAATGGCAAAATTTTAGGAGATCCAACAGAAGTTGCAATTGTAGAAAAAGCAAATTTAATAAATAAAAATCGAAATGAATTATATGGAAGATATCCAAAAATAAACGAAATACCATTTGACTCAAACAGAAAATTAATGACTACAATACATAAAGTAAATAATAAATATAGAGTAATAACAAAAGGAGCTCCAGATGTTTTATTAGATAGATGTACCAAATTTTATAATGATGGGCTGATAGAAAATTTAAATTATTCAAAAAGAAACAACTTAAAAAATAGAAATGAAGAGCTTGCAAATAAAGCATTAAGAGTAATTGCTGTAGCATACATAGATTTAGATATATTGCCACAATCTTTAGATGAAAACTTTATAGAAAATAATCTAATTTTTGTTGGATTTATAGGAATGATTGATCCACCAAGAGAAGGTGTAAAAGAATCTATAAAAAAATGCAAAGAAGCGGGAATAAAAATTGCTATGATAACAGGAGATCATATAGCAACAGCAAAAGCAATTGCAGAAGATTTAGGAATTTTAAGAAAAAATGAAATTTGTATAACTGGAAAAGAGCTAGATCAAATTTCTCAAAAAGATTTAGAAAAAAATATAATGAAATATTCTGTTTTTGCAAGAGTAACCCCAGAACATAAAGTAAGAATAGTAAAAGCATTTAGGTCTACAGGAGCAGTAGTAGCAATGACAGGTGATGGAGTAAATGATGCACCAGCCTTAAAAAATGCAGATATAGGAATATCTATGGGACTAAATGGAACAGATGTAGCTAAAAATGCATCAGATATGATACTTGCAGATGATAATTTTTCAACAATTGTAGAGGCAATAAAACATGGACGAAACATATTTGACAACATAAAAAAAGCAGTACATTTTTTAATTGCAACAAATATAGGTGAAATAGTAACAATATTTATGGGACTATTACTAGGTTTAAAAACTCCACTACTTGCAATACAATTATTATGGATAAATTTAGTAACAGATTCATTCCCAGCAATAGCACTTGGTCTAGATCCAGCAGACAAAAATATTATGAAGAAAAAGCCAAGAAATGCTAAAAAATCACTATTTGCAGATGGATTATGGTCACAAATAATAACAGAAGGAATAATGCTAGGGGTATTAACACTACTGGCATTCTATATAGGATATAGTAAATTCGGACTTGAAATAGGAAGAACAATGGCATTTGTATCACTTGGAATGTTAGAGCTTGTACATGTGTTTAATATAAGAACAGAAGGTTCAATCTTTAAAACAAATGTATTTTCTAATAAATATTTAGTAGGAGCATTTATTTTAGGAGCAATACTTCAAATATCAGTAGTATTAATTCCAGGGCTTGCAACTATATTTGAAGTACAAAACTTAACTGGTCAGCAATGGTTATACACGGCTATAATATCTGTAATGCCAATATTTATTATGGAGTTTCAAAAATGGTGTAATTCAGTAAGATATCCAGAAAAATATAATAAAAAAGCAGAAAAGGAAATAAAAATATTAAAACAAGCATAAATGTTTACTAAAAGTTAGAATAAAAACTTATTGCATAAAAAAAATCTGTATGCTATTATTAATTTAGAATTATATAAGGAAAAGCGAGGCGTGAAATATGGAAATAAAAAACACATTATGGCAAGATAGAAAAAGAACAATATTCGGATTACCGTGGTCATTTACAAAATATAAATTAACAGAAGAAAAATTAATAATTCAAACAGGTTTATTAAACATAAAGCAAGAAGAAATCAGACTATATAGAATAATGGATGTTACATTAAATAGACCACTAGGACAAAGAATATGGGGACTTGGAACAATCCATTGCTGTTCAGCAGACAAAAGTACACCAGAGTTTGATATAAAAAATATCAAAAATTCAGAAAAAGTAAAAGAACTATTATCTGATGCAGTAGAAAATGAAAGAACTAAAAAAAGAGTATCTAGTAGAGAATTCATGGTAAATGACGATGTGATTGATGACGTAGAAATATAAAAAAATTAATCATAAAAATAAAAGCACCACATAAATATTTATGGGGTGTTTTTTATGATAATATTAAGTAAAAAAAGAATAATAAATTTAATAACAATAATAACTATTTGTTTAACAATATGTTTAATTCAAAATACAACTATCAATGATGAAACTGTTCCAACAGTCACATTACCAGTTACAAATAAAGTAATAGTAATAGATGCAGGACACGGAGTTCCAGATGAGGGAGCAGAAAGCAGTAACGGAATTAGTGAAGCTCAAACAAATTTAAATATAGCACTAAAATTACAAACTCTACTAGAGCAAAGCGGAGCAACAGTAATACTAACAAGATCAGATGAAAATGCAATATATGACATAGATAGCAAAACTTTAAAAGCAAAAAAAATATCAGACTTAAAGAACAGAGTAAAAATAGGAAATGAAAGTTCCGCTGATTTATTTGTATCAATACATTTAAACAAAATTCCGGAGCAACAATATTCAGGTTGGCAAACATTTTACAAATCAGGAGATGAAAATAGTATAAAATTAGCAAAGTGCATACAAAGTAGTTTGAACGACTCAATTCAAAAAGAAAACAATAGAGTAGCAATGAAATTAGATACTGTATATATAATGAAAAATGTTGAAATACCAATAACAATCGTAGAATGTGGATTTTTATCAAATCCAGAAGAAGAAAAGCAATTGTTAGACGATACATATCAAAATAGATTAGCATGGGGAATATATAGTGGAATAATTGACTATTTCAATAACTAAATCATGAAAACTAAATAATATGTATCTGGTATAGTTGTAAAAATGCAGAAAAAAAGAGCAAAAATACTAAAAAAATACAAAAAAATATGGTTTTTTCTTATAAAATTGAAGTTTTTTGGTGAATTGTAAAAGTAAAATATAGTTTGTAAAAGTAACGTCCATTGTAAGATTAATATCTAGAAATGGACGTTTTTTTGATGTATATATATTGAAAAATATATCAATTTAATGTAAAATTAAAATATAATTGAAGAAAAATTTGCATAACAAATAAGCAAAATTGATTTAGAATTTTTTTGTGTAAGACTAACATCTACTTTGCTTGATTTTGGTTCAACAGAACCTATGAAGTTAATGCAAGTGTTTCTGATATATATTTTTTAAGATGATTTATTGGATTTTTAAAAGGTATGGTTGTAATGTGACCATATCTTTTTCAATCCTTTGTATATTTAGTTTTTTTAGTACTTCATCTCCATAGAAATATGAAAATACTTCATATGGAGTTCTTCCACCCAAAACAGCCCTAGGTACGGAATTTATATGAGAAAACATTAAATTTAAATCTTCTTGTGTTAATTTATCTAATTTTCTTTTGTTAGGTAAAATATTTCTAACAAGGTTATGATTGTTTTCAACATGAGGTTTTTGATCTGGTCGTTGAGGATCACAATAAAATATATGACCTCTTGCTTCATCTGTTTGATAGTTGTTTTCAAATAAATCATATTTTTCGAATTCAGCACCTCTATCAGTAAGTAATAAAGAGAAATGAGTATAATAATCATCTTCTAGCAATGTTTGGAGATTGTTTAAAGTACTTGCCATTGATACAGAAGTTTTTTCACTATGAAGAAAACCTATCATTAAACCTGTGTTTTCAAATATAAATGTTTGAATATATGGACCAGACTGACTATTGTAAACAGTATCCATTTCAGTTGTATGTTCTAGAGGATGAGCTTTTACATATTCTAAATAATCTTTGTATTCTCTTCCTTTATAGTTAATAGGTTGTCTTCTTTTCTTTAATTTTTTTGATTTAATTTTCCTACTAACTTTTTTCTTCAATGAAAAATTGTCAATACCAAATTCTTTAAAAAGTCCCATTTCTATGTAAGTATATAGAGTTTTAGAACATTGAGTAATTTCTTTATGGTTTTCTAAAATTTGATAAATGGTTTGTCCTTTATCTAAGAGAGGTTTAATAATGGTAGCAATTTGTTTTAATTCTGGATAATCTAAATTAACACCTTGACGTGAATCAACAAGAGTATAAAGATAGTTTTCATTAGCTTTAGAAGCATAATAGAAATACTTATCTAATTTACAAGTTTTTATATCTGGACAATTATTACAAGCACCAATAGTTCTATCTCTATATAAGCAAGTTGGTTCTTGATATTTTTCACATTTTCTAATACATCTATGACACTCTTTTAAATGAATACAAATACTATCTGAATTAAATATGTTTCTAGGTTTTAGTTTTCTATGTTTATTTATTTCTTTAGCAATCGTAGAAGGATTACGATTTATTTTCTTTGCGATTTGAGATTTAGAAAGTCTTTCTGTAATTCCAAGTTCAATATTTTTTCTATCTTCTAAAGAAAGATGTGTTGTATATTTTTTATTCATATTTACTCCATTTCTTCAGAAACACTTACTGATTTAATTATACCAAATGGATGTTACTCTTACAATTACAGTATTGTAAGACTTAAATATATTATTATATATTCAAAGTGGATTTTACTTTTACAATTTACTATTGAAGTTTTTTTGGCAAAAATGTATACTTTGATTTGAAATTGTAAAAAATATATGGTATAATAACAATCAGTCGCATTGAAAAAAGGGAGTGTGAAAATTTATTTTAAGCAATAGATTAAAAAACTACACAAACGATAAAAGAAAATTAACTGCGATAATATCTATAGCTATATTGATAATATTAGCAATAATTTTAGTAAGAAAAAACTGTAAAATAGCTTACAAAGTAACTTTAAACGGAAATGTACTAGGATACGTAACAAACAAAGAAGAATTTACTTGTATGATAACAAACCAAGTTTTAAATCAAGACAATCAAAATATAGAAGTAATAACATTAAACGAAATTCCAAAATACTCATTAGCTCTTGTAAACAAGAATACAACAACAAACGAAGAATCAATAATAAGTATTTTAAAATTAAAAGCAGATGTAACATATAAATTATATGCAATAACATTAGCAGGTGAAGATAAAGCTTATGTTGATACATTAGAAGATGCAAAAGAAAAAGTAAATGAGTTAACAGAAAAATACAAAGAAAATTTAGAATCAGAATTCGGTATAAGAGAAGTATATACAGATAATATGTTTGAATATAAAGATATGAAATATGCGACTACTACAAAATTAACTAGAAATTTAGACAATCAAGAAAAAGATGAAGAAAAGAAAGCTGAAGAAGTAAAAATACAAAAAGCAATTGCAAATGAAAGTATAGTAAATGGAGTTATATTTACAACTGCACCTGTATCAGGCAGAATTTCTTCAAGATATGGTGCAAATGAAAGTATAAGAAACCATACACATAAAGGATTAGATATTGCAGCAAGCAATGGTACACCAATTTATGCTGCAGCAGATGGAGTAGTAACATATTCTCAATACAATAATGGAGGATATGGTAATTTAGTAAAAATTTCTCATGGAAATGGTGTTGAATCATATTACGGACATTGTAGTAAATTATATGTAAAAGTAGGACAAACGGTAAAAGCAGGAGAGCAAATTGCAGCAGTAGGTTCAACAGGTAGATCAACAGGAAACCATTTACATTTTGAAATAAGAGTAAATGGAGCTCAAGTTAATCCACAAAAATATTTGTATAACTAATATATTAAAATTATAAAATAGACATAAATTATTAAAAACAAATCTCAAAAGTTAAATTAAAAGTTTAACATATTTTGGATGTAGTTTAATTTATGTCTATTTTTTAGTACTGTTAAGTAAAATGTAATTCTATAAAATAGCTATTTTTAGTACCACAATGACATATACTTAACCCCTTGAAAAAATCCCTATATTTTGGTAAAATAAAACATATTTTAATAAAATCAGCTATAAAAATTCAATACAAAATTTAAAGATAGAATAAGGAGCGAAAAAAATGCAAGATAGAATAATTAAATGTTTAGCATACGGAGGAAAAGTTAGTATTAAGTGTATAAATTCTACAAATATAGTAGAACAAGCAAGAAAAATTCATGATTTAAGTCCAGTTACAACAGCTGCACTAGGCAGACTAATAACAATAGGAAGTTTAATGGGAAGTATTTTAAAAGAAAATGATGATGCAATCACATTACAAATAAAATCAAATGGCCCAATAGAAACAATGATTGTAAATTCTGACAAAAACGGAGATGTAAAAGCATATATAAAAAATCCAAACATTGATATTCCATTAAAACAAAATGGAAAATTAGATGTAGGAACAGCAGTTGGAAAAGATGGTATGTTATATATTATAAAAGATATAGGATTAAAAGAACCATACATAGGCCTTACACCACTAGTGTCAGGCGAAATTGCAGAAGATTTTACAGAATATTTTGCAAAATCAGAGCAAATACCAACTGCAGTAGCTCTAGGTGTTTTAGTAAATAAAGATGGAGTAAAAAGTGCAGGAGGATACATAGTACAACTAATGCCAGGTGCAACAGAACAAGATATAACTAAACTAGAAGAAAATTTAAAAAATATAGCCCCTATTAGTAAGTTACTAGAAGAAGAAAAATCACTAGAAGAAATCGCAGAAATAATTTCTGGTGATGATAAGTTAATAATTTTAGGCGATGATATAAATCCAAAATATAAATGTGATTGTACTAGAAAAAGAATGGAAGATGGCCTAATTTCACTTGGAAAAACAGAGCTAGAAGATATAATAAACACAGATGGAAAAGCTGAAATTGTATGCAGATTTTGCAAAGAAAAATATGAGTTTTCAAAAGAAAATCTAGAACAATTGAAAAATGAATGTAAAAAATAAGGAAAAATAATTCTTATAAAATAATAAATAAAAAGCACTGTGCAAAAAATGCATAGAGCTTTTTATTTATCACCTAAAATTAATCATTTACTTGTAATAAAAAATTTGATAAAATACAAATATAATAAGATACAAATAAAAAATCGAAAAAAGTAGGGAAGTATATGGAAAATCAAAAATTAGTCATACAAAAAAATCAAGATTTCGAACTAAAAGATATTTTTGACTGTGGTCAATGCTTCAGATGGAATAAAGAAAATGATGAAAGTTATACAGGAGTAATAAAAAACGGCGTATTAAATGTAAAATGTGATGACAAAAATATCTATTTCAGAGGAACATTAAATGAAGATATACAAAAAATTGTACAAGAATATTTTGATTTAAACAGAGATTATACAAAAATAAAAAATCAATTATCAAAAATAGATGAATATATGGAAACAAGCATTACATATGGAAGTGGAATACGAATTTTAAATCAAGATTTATGGGAAACAATAATTTCCTTTATAATATCTGCAAATAACAACATCCCAAGAATAAAAGGCATAATAGAAAGATTATCACAAAAATATGGAACTAAAATCACTTTTGAAAACAATGATTACTATTTATTTCCAACACCAGAGCAACTAGAAACTGTCACAGTTGCAGAGTTTAGAGGAATAGGTTTAGGTTTTCGTGATATAAGATTATTCGAAACAACTCATATGATTTTAAATAATGAAATTGATTTAAATGAATTACATAAAATGGATACAAAATCTGCACGTGAACAATTACTAAAATTATCAGGAGTAGGCCCAAAAGTTGCAGATTGTATTCTACTGTTTTCAACATTAAAAAGATTCGACATTTTTCCAATAGATGTATGGGTAAGAAGAGTGATGAACGATTTATACATAAAAAATCCTGATGAAAAAAGGGTAAGCCAAAAATTAATAAATCAAATTGCATTCGATAAGTTTGGAGAACTTGCCGGAATTGCTCAGCAATACTTATTTTATTGGAAAAGAGAGAATTGAAGATAAAATAAGGCAAAGCAAAAAATCAGTTATTGAAAAACGAAAGGAAAAATAAGCATGGGATTACGATTAGTATATGGAAAATCTGGCACAGGAAAAAGCACATATATTTTCAATGAAATAAAAGAAAAAATAAATGGAAATAGCAAAATTTATATAATAACACCAGAGCAATTTTCATTCACAGCAGAGCGCGAATTATTAAACACAGTAGGAGTCGGAGCAGCATTAAATGCAGAAGTTCTAACATTCAATCGTATGGCGTATAGAGTAATGAATGAAGTAGGAGGTGCAACAAAAACACCTCTATCTTCATGCGGAAAAGCTATGCTTATTTATAATATATTATTAAATGAAAAATCTAATTTAAATTTTCTAGGAAAATCTGATGAAAACATTGATTTAATTTCAACACAAATCACAGAGTTCAAAAAGCATGGTGTAAGTGTAGAAAATTTAGATGAAATAATAAATCAATCACAAGACAAATACCTAAAATCTAAAATGAATGATATGCGAATTGTTTACAATAAATTTGAAGAAACAATAAAAAATAAATACATTGACGAAAATGATGTTTTAACAATTTTAGCAAATCAGCTTCCAGAAACAAATATATTTGAAAATACATTAATATACATTGACGAATTTGTAGGTTTTACAAAACAAGAATATGACATAATAAAAATACTATTAAACATGGCAAATCAAGTTACAATAAATGTTTGCACAGATTCGCTAGAGAAAAGTACATCACCAGATACAGATATATTTTATGCTAACAAACAAACTGTTCAAAAAATAATGGATGTAACAAAAAAAGCAAATTGTAAAATAGAAAAACATGTATTTATGGAAGATATTTTCAGATTTCAAAATGAAGAGCTAAAACATCTAGAAAACAATTTATATGCAGTTCCATATAAAAAATATAAAAACGAAGAATTAAAAAATGTCAAACTATTTTTAGCAAATAATCAATATTCAGAAATAGAAAATATAGCAATAAAAATAGTAAAATTAGTAAAAGAGCAAGGTTACAGATATAGAGATATTTCTATAATAACAAAAAACCTAGATACATATTCAAACCTATGCAAAGTAATTTTTAATAAATATCAAATACCAGTATTCATAGATGAAAAAAAGGATTTAAGCCAAAACATAATAGTAAAATATTTGATTGCAATACTAGAAATATTTGCAAAAAATTGGTCATATGAATCAGTATTTAACTATATAAAAACAGGATTTTTAAGTTTAACTCAAGAAGAAATATATGCACTTGAAAATTACTGTTTAAAATGGGGAATAAAGTACAGTAAATGGTACAAAGGGGAATGGAATTTCCATGATGAAGATGAAAATAATCGTGAACAAATTGAACGATTCAGAGAAATCAGAAAATTAATTGTAAATCCACTAATAAAATTTAAAGAAAATTTAACAGGAACAAATTCTGCAAAGGAAATAACAAAAAGATTATACGAATTTTTAATAGAAAATGAAATTGATAAAAAGTTAAATGATAAAAAAGAAGAGCTAATAAAATTAAACAAAACAGAAATAGCAACTGAGTACGAAACAAGTTGGAAAATTATAATTCAAGTTTTAGATGAAATTGTTTTAGTATTTGGAGATGAAAAAATTACATTTGATAGATATATGCAAATTTTAAAAACAGGACTTGGAAACAGCAACTTAGGTAAAATTCCAGGAACTCAAGACCAAGTTATTTTAGGAGATATAGATAGATCAAGAAGTCACAAAATAAGAACAGTTTTTATAATAGGATTAAATGATGGAATGTTCCCAAGTGTTAATAAAAACGAAGGATATTTTAATGACAAAGACAGAGAAAATCTTAAAGAAAATGGAATAGAACTTGCAAAAGGAACAATAGAAAGATTATACGAGGATAACTTTAATATTTACAAAGCATTTACTGCAGCAAGTGAGAATGTATATTTATCATATTCATCATCAGGTTCAGATGGAAAAACATTAAGGGCTTCAATGCTAGTTTCAAAAATAAAAAAATTATTTCCTAGCTTAATTGAAGAAAGTGATATCATAAAAAAAGAATCTGAAATATTAATAGAAAATACAACATTCGAAGAGCTATTAAACCAAATTAGAGACTATCGAGATGAAGGAAAAGAGCTAGATGATAAATGGATAACTGCATATAATTATTATATGTCAAATGAAAAATGGAAGTATAAATTAATAAGCAGTTTAAAAGCTATAAACTACACAAATATACCAGATAAAATTAATAAACAAAATCTGGAAAAATTATATGGAGACACACTAAAAACAAGTGTGTCAAGGCTAGAGCAATATAGATCATGTCCATTTTCATATTATTTAAAATATGGACTTAATTTATCAGAAAAAGATACTTTTAAAGTAGATAGCTTAGATACAGGTTCATTTATGCATGATATAATAGATGAATTTTTCAATAAAATAAAAGAAAGAAATATAAAAATAAAAGCGGTAAATGAAGAAGAAACAAATCAAATAATAGAAGAAATAATCAATGAAAAATTAGGATTAAATAAAAACTTTATATTTTCAAGCGCACCAAAATATAAAGTATTAGCAGCAAGACTAAAAAGAGTAGTAAAAAAATCGATGAAATACATTCTTGAAAGTCTTAAATACAGTGATTTTGAAGTACTCGGAAATGAGGTAGAATTTAAACAAGGAAAAGAATATAGTCCAATAATAATAAATTTAGATAATGGAAAAAAAGTTGAAATAACAGGAAAAATTGACCGAATTGATATAGCAAAAGATGCACAAGATAAATATATAAGAATAATAGATTATAAATCATCTTTTAAAAACATAGAGCTAAATTCAGTTTATGCAGGACTACAATTACAGCTATTAACATATTTAGATGCAGCATGTAAAGAAGAAGATGTTTTACCAGCAGGAGTACTATATTTTAACTTAATAGACCCTGTAATAAAATCAGAAAAAAACATGACAGAAGAAGAAATCGAAAATGAAATCAGAAAAAAATTCAAAATGCAAGGACTAATTTTGGCAGATATTAATATAGTAAAAATGATGGACAATAAACTAGAAAAAGGAGCGTCAAGCATAGTTCCAGCATATGTAGGAAAAGATGGCGATTTAAGCCAAACCAGAACAAATGGTGTATCCAGAAAACAATTTGAATATCTACAAAAATATATGAATAAAATAATCAAACAAATATCACAAGAAATAATGTCTGGAAAAATAGACATTAACCCATATTACAAAAAGAAAAAAACACCATGTGATTATTGTAAATACAAAGCTATTTGCGGGTTTGATACATCTAATTTAAGCAATCATTATAATTATATTAATGAAATGGAAAAAAATGCTGTGCTTGAGATGATAAAGGAAGATGTATTTATGTTATAATAATTTTCAAGAATTAATTTTAGAAAGGTGGACATATGAAAGATTTATCAAATGAAAATATAATTCATATAAAAAAGGAAGGAATCCAATATCTACAATTCAAAAGATTGCTAGAATACAAAGATAAAATTCAGCATTGCTACACATTAAAGGATATAGACGTAAAAAACAAATCTAAAGAAAGTGAAGATTACAAAAAAATATGCAATGCATTAAATTTAAATAATGAAAATATAGTACATCCAAAACAAACACATACTGATATTGTAAAAAATGTAAATGAAAGTAATACAAGTGCTGATTTTATAGAAGTAGATGGACTAATAACAAATAAACAAAATAAAATTCTATCACTAGTATTTGCAGATTGTACTCCGCTATTTTTATATGATCCAGCAAAAAATGTAATTGGAAATATTCATTCAGGATGGAGAGGAACAGTTCAAAAAATTGCTAAAAAAGCAATGCAAAAAATGAATTCTGAGTATGGATGTAATCCACAAGATATAATTTGTTGCATAGGACCAACAATAAGAAAATGTCATTTTAAAGTAGATGATGATGTAAAAGACATATTCATGCAAGCATTTAATGATGAATCAATTATAGAAAAAGGTGAAGTGATAGAAGGAAAACAAAAATATTATATAGATGCAGTACAAGCAAATATTAATATGTTAAAAGAATGTGGATTAAAAGAAGAAAATATAATAGATTCAGGAATATGTACAGTATGTAATTGTGAAATAATGCACTCATACAGAGCAGAAAAAGAACAATCCGGAAGAAATGCAGCAATAATGGGAAAAGGGGACGGTTCTAATTTCCCATTTTAGGGAAATTGGGACAGATTTAATTTTTTTGAACAAATAAAAAATGTTTAAATATTTTTTCTGATATAAATATAAAAAATTAATAAATATAGTAATAAGATGAGGAAATAATAAAATGTTTGACAATTGGGAAGATTTAGAAAAATCAATTATAAATTGCAAAAAGTGTAAATTATGTACAAATAGAAGCAACATAGTTTTTGGACAAGGAAATAAAAATGCTGATTTAATGTTTATTGGTGAAGGCCCAGGAGCAGATGAAGACAAAATGGGGTTGCCTTTTGTTGGAAAAGCTGGAAAACTAATGAATATGGCATTTGAAGGGTTAGGAATAAAAAGAGAAGACGTATATATTGCCAACATAGTAAAATGTAGACCACCAGCAAATAGAGTTCCTGAAAGCGATGAAGCAACAGCATGCCTAAATTATTTAAGAAATCAAGTAATTTTAGTAAAACCAAAAATAATAGTTCTATTAGGAAGTACAGCATTAAAAAATATATTAGGAAATGAATATTCTATCACAGCAAGTAGAGGAAAATGGATAGAAAAAAAGGGAATAGCCTATATGCCAACATGGCATCCCGCAGCTCTTTTAAGAGATGAAAATAAAAAAATAGAATTTTGGCGAGATTTAAAGGCTGTAATAGAAAGATATGAATTATTAAAAGACGAAAATGGGGACGGAGAAATTGATTAAAGAAATATTATAAAAACATATTTACTTTTAAAGAATTTATGATAAAATAAAGTTAGATTTTATACAAAAGAATCGATAAAATAAAAATTTTAGGAGGAATTTTATGAAAAGAACAAAAGAAGTATTATTAATATTATTAGTAGCACTTATTAGTATTTTACCAATGGCTAAAGTAAATGCTTATACAGGAGAGCTAGATTCAGAAGGTGAAATATCATTACCAATGTTTATTTGGGGGAATGAAGGAACTATAACTATTAGTAGTTCTGTAACAAATTATACTTTATATTATCAGCCTGTAGAAGTTACAAGTGAAATTGAAAATCAGATTGACACATTAAAAAAAGACGGAGAAGCTGAATTAGAAAAATTGAAAGAAAAATACAAAGCTTTAGAACAAGAAGTTGAAGCGTTGCAGACTGCTTATAATGAAAGCAAAACAGATGAAGCATATGAAAAATATAAAGCAAAATATGATGAATATAAAGCAGCGTTTAATGAACACAATGACAAAGTTAATGAAATAAATACAAAAATAAAGGAATTAACACCTTCATATAATGATTCAAATTGGATAAAAACAGATGATGGTAAATTTTCTATAGATGTATCACAATTTTCAGGAGATAAAACATATGTTATATGGGTAAAATTAGTTAAAGCAGATGGTACAATTGCTTATGATGAAGGAATGTATACAACAACTGGAAGTAAAGCTGAGGAAATTAATATAGAATCAATAAGTTTAAACAAAACAACTTTATCTTTGCTAGAAGGTGAAATCTCTACTTTAACACCAACAATAACTCCTTCAGACGCAACCAATACAACAATTACTTGGACTAGTGATAATGAAGCAGTTGCAACTGTTAAAGATGGAAAAGTAACTGCTATTGCAGAAGGAACTGCTAAAATAACTGCAACAGCAAATGAAGGAAAAGTAACTGCTACATGTGAAGTAACTGTTACTAAAAAAGTTACCTCACAAGAAACTCCAAAGCAAGAGGAATCTTCAGCAGAACAAAAAGAAGAAAAACCAGATGGGATACCAGAGGCAGGAAGTAATTCTATAGTATATATTTCTATAATAACAACATTAGCAATTATTGGAATTGTTACATATAAAAAAGTAAAAAACTTAGATTTTAAATAAAAAAATAAATTGATAAATACACATGGAAATTAAACAAAAAAGTTTAATACATGTGTATTTTTATTATAAAAAATGCTTTACTAAACATTGCACACAATTTTTTAAAAAAATTGGCGCACGAACAATTACACGTAGAGCATAATTCAAATTGAAAAAAGTTAAAATATTTAAACGCGCCACTATTGTTCTGTGTATATTGTGTAAAAAAATCATACAATGAAAATTTTTTATTGACATTGAAATTGTTGAATAGTAAAATTTAAATAATGCAAAAAAGAAATGAGGATATTATGGAAAAAATAGAAAATATAAAACAAAAATCTGAATATTGCTTAAGTTGCAAGGTAAAACCATGCAAAAAAGGTTGTCCATTAGAAAACGATATTACAGAATTTATAAAATATATAAAAGAAAATAATTATGAAGAGGCATATAAAGTAGCAACACAAACCAGTGTATTACAATCTGTATGTGGAAGAATATGTCCACACATGAGTCAATGTGAAGGAGCATGCATAAGAGGAATAAAAAGCACACCAGTAAGTATTGGTGATATAGAAGCTTTTTTAGGAGACAAAGCAATAGAAGAAAACTATAAGATGAGCGACTTACCAAAAATAAATACAAACAAAAAAGTAGCAATTGTGGGAAGTGGACCAGCAGGATTAACATGTGCAGCGTTTTTAGCAAGAAGTGGTGTGCAAGTAACTATATTCGAAAAATACGATAAATTAGGCGGAATATTAAGACATGGAATTCCAGAATTTAGACTTCCAAAAGATTTATTAGATAAAAATATAAATAAAATATTAAATTTAGGAATAAAAGTTGAATATAATAAAGAAATAGGAAAAAATATACAATTAAACGAGTTAACACAAAAATTCGATGCAGTTTTCATAGCAATTGGAGCAAATATATCATGGAGAATGGATATACCAGGCGAAGAATTGGATGGTGTATATGGAGGAAACGAACTATTAGAAAAAGCAAATCATCCAGATTACACAGGAAAAACAGTTATAGTATCTGGTGGTGGAAATGTTGCAATGGATTGTGCAAGAACAATTAAAAGACTAGGGGCAAAAAGTGTAAAAGTTGTATACAGAAGAGCAGAAAAGCAAATGCCAGCAGAAAAAAAAGAAATAGAAGACGCCAAAAAAGAAGGAATAGAATTTTTATTCCAAAATAATATTTTGAAAATATTTGGAAATAATAAGGTAAATGGAATTGAATGTATAAAAACAGAGCTAGTACAAAAAGAAGGAGACACTCGATTAAGTCCTGTTAACATAGAAGACAGTAATTATAATGTAGATGCTGATTATGTAGTAATGGCAATAGGCTCAACTGTAGAAAAAGAAATAATAGAAAGCTTAAATTTAGCAACAAATAAAAAAGGTTACATAGAGGTAAATGAAAATTACGAAACTTCTACAAAAAATGTTTTCGCTGGAGGAGACTTAGTTGGAACAAAAGCAACTGTTGCTTGGGCTGCAAAAACTGGTAGAGAAGCAGCAAATAAAATTTTAGAAAGATTAAGTTGAGGAGAAAATGGAAAAAAAAGAAAATATAAAAGCAGAAGGTAAAAGAGCTAAACATGAAATGCCTACAAATAAACCATATAATAAAAACAAATCAGAAAATAAATCTGTAAATAAAGGTAAAAAGAAAAGTAGAAAAGCATTAAAAATTGTGCTTTCAATATTACTAGCAATTATAATTATTATAGGTACAGTATTTGGCACATATGTATATAAATCCGGAGGAAGCATAAAAGGTGCTGTAATGAGCATGGTAAAAGATGTAATGGGTAAACAAGAACCAATATTTGTATTAGTAATGGGGGTTAGTGAAGATATATCAGCAGAGCTAACCGATACAATAATGCTTGCAGGATATAACCCAGAAACCAACCAAGCATTTGTACTTTCAATACCAAGAGATACATTTATAGGTTCAAATGAAAAATCAGCAGGAGGATCTGATAAAATCAATGCATTGTACCAAAAATCACCACAAAAAACAATAGACGCGGTAGAAAATCTCACTGGAATAAATATAGATTATTATATAACAGTAAAAACAAGTGCATTAGTAGAAATTGTTGATGCAGTAGATGGTGTAGAATTTGATGTACCTATAAATATGGATTACGATGATCCAACACAAGATTTACACATACACTTAAAAAAGGGTTTACAAAGATTAAATGGAAAACAAGCAGAGCACTTAGTTAGATTCAGACATAATAATAATGGAACAACATATAGCTATGAATATGGGGACAATGATGAAGGTAGAATGAGAACACAAAGAGAGTTCTTAAAGGCCATGGCATCACAAGTTATTAGTTGGAATAATGTAGATAAAATCAAAGAAATTACAACCGCTATTTTCAGTAATCTAGAAACTAATATGACATTATCTAAGATATTAGGATATGTACCATATGCAGCAGAATTTAATATAGAAAATTTAAGTATGGAGCAATTACCAGGAACACCTCAAATGCTTAATGAACTTTGGTTTTATAAGGCTGATGAAGAAGAAACTGAAGAATTAATTAATTCATATATTGAAAAAATGGGATTGACAGAGTCCGAAAAAAGCAAGTATTTAAAAGTAGAAGCAACAACTAATAAATCAACAAAAAATACCTTAACTAGTAAAAAGAATACTAATAATAACTCAACGGTTAAAAATAAGACAACAACTAATACTACAACAAAAAATACAACCATTAATAAAAATGCAACTACAACAAATAAAAACACTATAAAATCTAAAAATACCGTAAATCAAAATAAAAATAATACAACAAATAATAAAGTAAATCAAAATAAAATTAATACCGCAAATAACAAAGTAAATCAAAATAAAGTAAATCAAACTCAAAATAATACAGTAAGTAATAATGTTGTTTCAAATCAAGTAAAAAATGAAGCTAGCAATGAAACAGCAAATAATACTAGTAAGCCAACCACAACCCCAGAAAAAGATGAGGTGGCTAAAATTCCAAACAAACAACCTACTGAACAGCAAGATGAAAACACTGGTAAACCAACTAGTGAAACGCAAACTGATTCTGAAACTTAATCAAAAGAAGATATATTATTTTTATTAAATATTATAAAAAGGAGAACAAGTTCCTTTAATCTGGAATTTGTTCTCCTTTTTGATAGAGAGTAGGAAGTTTGTATAAAATAATTATACAATATTCACTTTAAAATTTATTTTACAACTATATTATAAATTTTGTTTTTTACATAGATTTCTTTAACAATATTTTTTCCATCTAAATTATTTATTACAGTTTCATTTGCATGAACAATTTCTTTTACTGTAGCTTCATCTGAATCTAGAGAAACAAGAACGGTCGCTTTTAATTTTCCATTAAATTGAACAGGAATTTCAATTTCTGAATCTATTGTTTTTGATTCATCATATTCAGGCCATTTTTCGTAAGTAATAGTTGAACTATGACCTAAAACAGTTGACCATAATTCTTCTGAAATATGAGGTGCAAATAAACTTAATAATTGAATAAAAGTACTAAATTCAGCTTTATTAATTCTTCTTGCTTTATAAAATTCATTAACCATACTCATAAAAGTACTAATACAAGTATTAAATTTCATTTCTTCAATATCTTCAGTAACTTTCTTTATAGCTTTATGCATCATTTTTTCGAATTCTTGTGAGTATGCATCACCATCAACTAAAAATTCTTGCATATTCCATACTCTATCTAAGAATTTGAAACATCCTCTAACACTTTCAATAGACCATTGAGCTGTTTGATCAAAAGGACCCATAAACATTTCGTAAACTCTTAAAGTATCTCCACCAAATTCATTTACTATATCATCTGGATTAACAACATTTCCTTTTGATTTACTCATTTTTTCACCATTAGATGCCAAAATCATACCTTGAGAAGTACGTTTGGCATATGGTTCTTTAGTTGGTACAACACCAATGTCATATAAAAATTTATGCCAAAATCTTGAATACAATAAGTGAAGAGTAGTATGTTCCATACCACCATTGTACCAATCAACAGGAGTCCAATATTCAAGAGCTTCTTTAGAAGCTAAACAAGTATCATTATGTGGGTCTGCATATCTTAAATAGTACCAAGATGAACCAGCCCATTGAGGCATAGTATCTGTTTCTCTTTTGGCAGGTTTTCCACAATGAGGACAAGTAGTGTTAATCCAATCAGTTTGCTTACTTAATGGAGATTCTCCATTTTCACTTGGTTCAAAGTTTTCAACTTCAGGTAATGTTAAAGGTAATTGTTCTTCTGGAACAGGAACCCATCCACATTCTTCACAATAAACCATTGGAATTGGTTCACCCCAATAACGTTGTCTAGAAAATACCCAATCACGCAATTTATAATTAACTTTTTTAGTACCAATTTGTTTTTCTTCTAGCCATGTAATGATTGTAGAAATTGCATCTTCTTTATTTAAACCATTTAAGAAATCTGAATTAATATGTGTTCCATCTCCTGTAAATGCTTCCTTTGAAATATCTCCGCCTTCAAGAACTGGAATAATATCTAAATCAAATTTAGTTGCAAATTCGTAGTCTCTAGTATCATGGGCAGGAACAGCCATAATAGCACCTGTACCATAAGTTACTAGAACATAATCTGAAATCCAAATTGGAATTTCTTTACCATTAACTGGGTTTATGGCTTTAATACCTTTAATTTCAACACCAGTTTTTTCTTTATTTAATTCAGCACGTTCAAATTCAGATTTTAAACTAGCTTGATGTTTGTATTTCTCAATTTCTTCTAAGTTTGTTATAGTTGAAGTTAAATCTTTTAAAATTGGATGTTCTGGAGCAATAACCATATAAGTTGCACCAAATAAAGTATCTGGTCTTGTTGTATAAACAGTCAAGGTTTTATTTGAATTTGTTAAATTAAATTTAACTTCAGCACCTTCACTTTTTCCAATCCAGTTTGTTTGTTGAGCTTTAATTTTACTTAGGAAATTCACTTCATCTAAGTCCTCAATTAATCTTTCGGCATATTCAGTAATTTTTAACATCCATTGACTTTTTTCTTTTTGAACAACTTCACTTCCACATCTCTCACATACACCATTTACAACTTCTTCATTTGCAAGACCTACTTTACAGCCTGTACAAAAGTTTATTGGCATAGTTGTTTTATATGCAAGACCTTTTTTGAATAATTGAATAAATATCCATTGAGTCCATTTATAATAACTTGGATCTGTAGTATTTATTACTCTTTCCCAATCAAATGCAAAACCTAAAGACTTTAATTGCTTTGTGAAATTTGCTATATTGTTTTCTGTAATTATTCTAGGGTGAATGTGGTTTTTTATTGCAAAGTTTTCGGTAGGAAGACCAAAAGCATCAAATCCTATAGGTAATAATACATTATAACCTTGCATTCTTCTTTTTCTTGAAATAACATCCATTGCAGTGTATGGTCTTGGGTGACCAACATGTAGACCTTGTGCTGATGGATATGGAAATTCAACTAATCCAAACCATTTTTCTTTTGAGTAATCATTAGAGGCGCTGTATGTTTTGTTTTCGTCCCAATATTTTTGCCATTTTTTTTCAATTTCTTTAAAATTATATTCCATAACAATCGTCCTTTCGAATTGTAAATTTCCACAATTATACTATACAAACAGAAAAAATGGAAGGGGATAAGCAGATTTTATTTTGAAAAGAAATGTGTCGATAATTCTTAATATGCACATTTTTAACATGATTTTTTCTTGATATTTTTTTGCATACATAGTAAAATGTACGAAGAGGAAAAGGAGCGTGATAAATTTGAGACAAATCCCATATGGAGAGGCAAATTTTGAAGCAATAATAAAAGAAAATTGTATATATGTAGACAAAACAATGTATATAGAAAAATTAGAAGCAAATCCAAATAGAAGGAAAACAATATACTTACGACCAAGAAGATTTGGAAAAAGTTTATTTACAAGTATGCTAACCAATTATTATTCAGTAGATACGGCAAATAAATTTGAAAATTTATTCAAAGGTTTATATATATATGAAAATCCAACACCAAACAAAAACAATTATTATGTATTAAATTTTAATTTTTCTGGAATGACAATAATGGGGAATAATATTAATGAAGAAGGAAAATCAGAATTTTGCAATAAAGTACGAAATGGAATAAAAAGTTTTATTAATAAATATAATTTGAAACTTGAAGCAAAAGGCGATTCACCAGCACAAATACTTGATAATTTATTAGTTGATTTTCAAGGATTGAATTTAAATAACAAAATATACATAATAGTAGATGAATACGATAATTTTACAAATGCGATATTAAAGGGGGACGCTCAAGACTTTTTAGAGTTAGTTAACAGAAATGGATATGTAAGAGCATTCTACGAAGTAATAAAAGAAAAACTAGAAATAGGAACAATAGAAAGATTTTTTGCAACAGGAGTAATGCCTGTAACATTAGACAATTTAACAAGTGGATTTAATATAGCAACAAACTTATCAACAAACCCAGAATTCGCATCAATGATAGGGTTTACACACGAAGAAGTAAAAGAAATTGTAAAAGAAGTAGTTCCGGAATATGATGTAGAAAAAGTATATGAAGATTTAAAATCTAATTATGATGGTTATAGATTTTCAGAAGAAAGCGAAGAAAAAACATTTAATTCAACACTAGTAATGTATTATTTATCAAATTACTCAACAAATAAAAAAGCACCGAGAGAATTAATGGATGTAAATATGAACACAAGTGGAGACAAAATACAAAGAATGGTAGAGCTAGTAAATCCAGAAAAAAATTATAAATTGATAGAGCAAATACTATTAAACAATAAAGTAGATGGAACTTTAAAACAAGTAGTATTAGATAAAAATTACACAACAGATGATTTACTAACAATGTTATTTCACTTGGGATATATAACAATAAAAGAAATAGGAATGAACATATCATTTACAATACCAAATTACATAACATCAACAATATATTCAGAATATTTAGCAAACTTGCTAAAAAGAAGAGAAGAATATCAAATAGATGCAAGTAGAATAACAACAGCTATAGTGAACCTAGGAGAAAGAGGAAACATAAATAGCATAGTAGAAATAATAAAAGACTTTTTAAAACACTCAAGCACAAGAGACTTAGAAAATTTTAATGAAAAAAATTTAAAACATTTATTTGCAATGTTTTTATCGTTAAGTAAACAATACGAAGTATATGGAGAATTTCCCGCAGGTCAAGGTTTTGCAGATATACTAGTACGAAAAACATCATCAAGCATGGCAAAATATGAAGCTGTAATAGAGCTAAAATATTTATCAAAACAAAATGCAAGAAAATCAAATAAGAAAAAATTAATAAAAGAAGCCAAAGAACAATTGGCAAGATATATTGAAGATAAAAGGTTAAATCAAAGAGTGAATCTAAAAAAATATGTAATAATATTTATAGGGTTTGAAGAGGTAATTTTAGAAGAAATATAAAATTGAAAAGGTAGCAAAACGTTGTGGTATATATTCACAGAAGTTTTACTACTTTTTTGATTCTATATATTTCAAATTGGAAAGATATTAATCTAATTATTAACTTTAGTAATAAAAATTGAAATATTCTATTGAAAGGCAAAAATATTATTGTTAAAATGTTTTTAGAGTAGAATTTTATATTAAAAAATTATTAATGATAAAATAAAAAATGATAATATCATAAAAAAATATATAAGAAAATAAATATTTAAAATAATAAAAAGAGCTACATAAAGTCAAAAAAATCATTGTATATGGGAGGAAATAAATGTCAGATACAAAAGAGCTAAAGAAAATAAAGAAAATATATGGAGAAGGGTTCAAAAATTTATGTAGAGAATTATTTCCAAATATATTAGAGCAAGAAGGAGAGCTATTAAAAATATTAGAGCAAAGTTTTTCA
>JAGALX010000032.1 GCA_017625035.1 Clostridia bacterium | reverse complement strand
TGCTGCCATTTCATCTCTTATTGCTTTTTCTCTTAGATATGCTAATCTTCTTGTTTCTTCGTCTCCTGTTAAATATTCAAGCTCTTCTTCTGCTTTTTTTACATATTTATTATCAATCATACGGATTTCCTCCAAATTTTCATTTTTAATAAATGTCAGCCATTCTTCTAATTTGCTTGATATTCTTTTACATTTTTCTTTGAATTTTGGTAATTGTATGTAATGAAGTGGTAATTTATCTGTTAAGAGTTTATTTTCATAATCTCGCTTTAAGCGTGCTCTTTCATGAAATGGTCCATCTTCGAAAACATTGTAATCTGTTATCCATATTGATATTGATCGTGGTATGTCTATGTAATCTTCCCCACTATCTAAGTTCTCGTGATATACTCCTGTTCCATAAAATAACGATCTTTCTACTGTATTATAATAATCTTTTATTTGCATTTCTACATCAACTCTGGTTCCATCATCTAATGTTGCAACTACATCTAATATTCCAAGTTTATCTGTTATTATTTTTCTTTCTAGTGAAACATCTTTATTAACTTCAACTTCATTAATTTTCATATCTGTTAAAATTGATTCAAGCAAATCTTTTAATAAATCTGCATTTTTGGTTTGACCAAAAATTTTCTTAAAAACAAAATCATTTGTTGGTTTTAAACGACTCATTTATCACTTCCATTCTAGCATATTTGTTTTTGTTGTTCAATTATTTTGAAAATTTTGTGTATGAATTTACACTTTAGAATGTTACTATTTTAAAATATGTAATCTCTTGAATTTAAAATTTTTGAATTAAATTTTTATAAAATCAAATTTCTGTGATTGATATTAAAACATCTTTTTTCAAATTCGTCAATATAATTATTTGAATAAATTAATGACTTTCATGTTTTATTATAATATTCACCTTTACTAGTGAGGTTTATAATGATATAATCAAACAAATTTTACAAAGGAGGGTTTTGTTATGACACCACATATAAATGCAAAAGAAGAGGATATTGCTAAAATTGTATTAGCACCAGGAGATCCTTTAAGAGCTAAATATATTGCCGAAAATTTTTTAGAAGATTACAAATTAGTAAATACTGTTAGAAATATTTTAGCCTACACAGGAACTTATAAAGGTAAAGAAATTACTGTTTTTTCTACTGGAATGGGTATACCTAGTATGGGAATTTATTGTTATGAACTTTACAAATTTTACAATGTTGAAACTATTATTCGAATTGGGTCTTGTGGAGCTTACAGTGAAAGTTTAAATCTTTTAGACACGATTCTTGTAAAAGATTCCTACACAGAAGGAAATTTTGCTAAAGCGTTAAACAACAAAGATTGTCATTTAACTCATGCTAGTGAAGATGTAAACGATATTATTAAACAGACAGGTAATGAACAAAATATAAAATTTGTGGAAGGAAATGTTCTTTGTAGCGAGTGCTTTGATTATTATATAGAAGATATAAATGTTTTATTAAATAGACTTCCTGCTGAGTTCAACATTACAGCAGCAGAAATGGAATCATTTGCTTTATTCTATACTGCAGAATATTTAAACAAAAAAGCTGCTTGCCTTTTAACGGTTGTTGATTCACATTATAAAAAAGAAGAACTTTCTGCTGAATCAAGAGAAAAATCTTTGAATGATATGATTTTACTTGCTTTGGAAAGTAGTTTAAAAATTTAGGGAAATGGGGACGGTTCTAATTTCCCAAATCTGGGAAATTGGGACACACTTACAAATCAAAAAAGGTTACCAAAATCAAAATATTCGGTAGCCTTTTATTTTATAATAGGAAAGTTTTATTGTGGAGTAAAGTTTAATTGTGAACACTTTCCTATTATAAAAAAAACATTGCACACAATTTTTTTCAAAAATTTGCGCGCGAACAATTACACGTGGCACATAATATAATTTGAAAAAAGTTAGAATATTTTAAATGAGCCACTATTGTTCTTTACTATCTTGAAATTATTTTGCATGCTCTTTTACTTTCACTCATTACAATTTCACATATTATATCAGCAGATTTTTCTACCCCAAAGGAATCACTATTTATACATAAATCGTAATTACTACTTTCTCCCCATTTTCTTCCTGTATAATGTTTGTAATGATTACTTCTTAATTTATCTATGTTTTTAATTTCTTTTTCTGCATCTTCTGGTTTTATTTCATATCTTTCCGTTGCTCTTGCAATTTTATTTTCTAAATTGCTATATATGAATATATTTATAACATTATCATTTTCTTTTAATATATAATCTGAACATCTTCCTATTATTACACAAGACTCTTTTTCAGCAAGCTCTTTTATTAGCTCTGATTCTTTTACAAATAATTCATCTGAGCTATTTAATGAATAATAAAATCCATTATTTAGAGAATCTATTGAAGTCCTTTTTTGTTCATTTTGCTCAATATATTCTGGAGATAATCCTGTTTTTTCTGATAATTCATTTATTAGCTCTTTATCATAAAATTTTATACCTAATTTATCAGCAACAAGTCTTCCTATGTATCTTCCACCAGATCCATATTCTCTTGATATTGTAATTACTGTATGTTTATTTAATTTATTATCTAATCTTGCACCATCTTCTAAAGCTTTACTTACATGAGATTTTTTACCTAATGAGCGGACTTCTGATATAAGCAATATCGCAGCTATTACAAATGCAATTCCATCTGCTACTGGTCCTGCATATAATACACCTTGTATTCCTAAAAAGCTACTTAATATTATCATTGCTGGCACTAATAATACAATTTGTCTTGATAAAGATAATATAGCACTTTTTATACTTTTTCCAATTGCTTGGAAGAATATTCCAGATGGAATTTGAACTCCATTAAATATACATAACATTAAATATATTCTAAATGCTAAACATGCAAATTTTCTATATGATTCTCCTTCACTACCAAATATTGATATAAGTTGTTCTGGTATTAATTGGAATAATAAGAATGCTATAGTACTTATTACAACACTTAGTGATAATACTATTTTTAAAGTCTTTTTAACTCTATCATATTTTTCGGCACCATAGTTATATCCAACAATTGGTTGTGATCCTGCTGCAATTCCTATTATTATACTATTTAATATTTGGTTTATTTTCATTACAATTCCAAGTACTGTTATTGGAATTTCTGAACCAAATTCTGTTTGTGCTCCATATTTACTTAAAAGATTGTTTTCTACAGCTATTACAGCAACAAAACTCATTTGTGTTATAAAACTACTAATTCCAAGCATTGTTACTTTTTTAGAAATGTCAAATTTTAATTTTAATGATTCTTTTGTTATTTTTATGCTTTTGAATTTTCTAATATAAGCTATATTTAATACAGCTGTTACTATTTGGCTTATTACTGTTGCTATTGCTGCACCTTCTACTCCCATATTAAAGAAAAATAAAAATGCATAGTCTAATATTACATTTAAAACTGCTCCAACTATCATAGAAATCATTGCAAATTTTGGATTTCCATCTGCTCTGATTATTGAGTTTAATGTTGTTCCTATCATCATAAATGGTATTCCTATTACTATTACATAACCATATTCTAACGCATATTTTTCTAGCTCTGGAGTAGATCCAAATATTTTTATTATTTGTGGTAAAAATACTAATCCTCCTACAGCTATTATTATTGATACAATTGTTGATAAAATAATTCCAGAGCTTACACCTTTACTTGCTTCTTCTGGCTTTTTTTGTCCTAGTTTTAAACTTAGAAATGCTGAACTTCCATCTCCAAGCATTAATGCAAAAGCTAGACATATCATAGTTATTGGAAACACTATATTTGTTGCTCCATTTCCTAAATATCCTACTTTTTGCCCTATAAATATTTGGTCAACTATGTTGTATAGTGAGTTGACTAATAATGAGATTATGCATGGAATTGAGAATTTTCTTATTAATTTTCCGATTTTTTCTGTTCCTAGTATGTTTTCTTCTTGATTCATTTTTTCCTCCTTATTTTTTTACTTTTTCACAAAAAATATAAAGCAATATTAAAATATTGCTTTGATGTAGCTTTTCTATTATAACACAATTTTGGATTTTTGTGTGAAAAATTTTATTTTTTTGCACATTCTTTCAGGGAAATTGGGACGCTTTTCTTTTCCCATTTTTGAGAAATTGGGACAGACTTTGTTATTTTAACAATCTTCCTATTAAACTTTTTGAAACTCCTATTTTTTCTGCTAACTCCTCAATTTTTACTTCTGTTCTATCTCTTGATTCTTTAACAAATTTTTCTAATATTCCTTTATTATTTTTTATTTCACATATCTTTATTTTATTTTCTTGTTCAAATCTTTTATAAAAATCTTCAAAAGATTCATCTTTTATATCAAAAATTTTATATTCATAATCATCATTATTATGAATTGAAAGAAATATTTTTTTATAGTCCTCACATTCTCCAAATAATAATTTATATGAATCTTTATTAATGATTTTGGCTTCTTGCAAAAATTCTAGATAACTTGAATAATTATAATCTTTAGGATACTTAGTAATACCAGCTTTTACTGGATTATTATGAATATATTTTAAACAAGTATATAATTGATATTGATCCAAAATTTCTTGAGTATAATATCTATTTCTAAAAACAAATCCAACTCTATTATTTATCTTATTATAAAAATTAGAATATGAACAATTTACTTTTTGCATAAATTTTGACAATTCCTTGATTTCTTGTGCAAAAATCAGAAAATGTGCATGATTATTCATTATGCAATACGCTAAAATTTTTATGTTATCACATTCTATATTTTTCGATTTTATCTGTTTTAAATATTTTCGTACATATATATCTTTTTCAAAAATTTTTTCTTTATTTATTCCTTGAACAATAACATGAATATATTTACTATTTATATCTTTTCTAGCAACACGAGGCATAACCTATCCTTTCTAAAAAAATAGAAAATGTTGAATTTTAATTATAAATCCCCCATTTTCTATTTTAATTAACCCCTTATTTAATTTATTAAATATAAATTTTTTTAGTTACATTAAGTTTGTCCCTTTTTCCCAAATATGGGAAAAGAAAAACGTCCCCATTTCCCTATTTTAATGCTTCGCTACATCTGTGGCATATACATGGATTTTCTTTGTCTTCTCCTACTGTTGTAGAGTACATCCAACATCTTTCGCATTTTTCGCCTTCTGCTATTTCTACTTTTATTTCTGGTGTTCCTTCTTTTATTTCTAGTCCTGATACTATGAATACTGTCATTAATAGGTCTTGGTTTTCTTTTTGGAATTTGTAGTCTTCGCCTTCACTTGTTATTACTACTTTTGCATTTAGTGAGTGTCCTATTATTTTTTCTGCTCTTGCTTCTTCTAGTTTTTTTGCTACCGCTTCTTTTAAGCTTATTATTTTATCCCATTTTGCTTCTAATTCTTTATTTTCATAGTTTGGATTTGGCTCTGGATAGCTTGTTAACATTACAGATTCTGCGTTTTCTTCGGCTCTGTGTGGCATGAATTTCCATATTTCTTCTGCTGTGAAACATGTCATTGGTGCTAATATTTTTACTAGTGCGTTTAATATTTCATACATTGCTGTTTGAGCTGATCTTCTTTCTTGTGAATCTGGTTTTGCTGTGTATAATCTGTCTTTTATTATATCTAAGTAGAAGTTACTCATGTCTATTACACAGAATGTATTTATTGTTTGATATGCTTTTTTGAAATCGTATACATCATATGCTTTTGTGCATTCTTCTATTAATTTATTTAATTTTGTTAATGCCCATTTATCTATTTCTTCTAAGTTTTCGTATGGAACTGGATTGTTTACATCAAAATCACTTGTATTTCCTAATATATATCTTGCTGTATTACGTATTTTTCTATAAACTTCTGCTACTTGTTTTATTATTCCATCTGAAATACTTACGTCTGATGTATAATCTGAAGATAATGCCCATAATCTTACTATGTCTGCTCCGTATTGTTTTATTAAATCCATTGGATCAATTCCATTTCCTAAGCTCTTAGACATTTTTCTTCCTTTTTCATCAACAACATATCCATGTGTTAAAACTTCTTTGTATGGAGCTTTTCCATTTGTTGCAACTGCTGTTAATAATGATGATTGGAACCATCCTCTATATTGGTCACTTCCTTCTAAATACATATCTGCTGAAGGTAATCCTCTTTCTGCAAGAACTGATTCATGTGTTGATCCAGAATCAAACCATACATCCATGATATCTCTTTCTTTTTTGAATTCTGTACATCCACATTCTATGCATTTTGCACCTCCTGGCATTAATTCATTTTCTGGAAGCTCATACCAGATATTTGTTCCATGTTCTTTTACTAAATTTTGTACTTTATCTAAACTTTCTGGAGTTACATATTCTTTTTCACAATCTTTACAATAGAATATTGGAAGTGGTACTCCCCATGTTCTTTGACGAGATATACACCAATCATTTCTATCTTCTATCATTTTTGAAATACGTTCTTCTCCCCATGCTGGATACCATTTTACAGATTTTATTGCTTCTAGTGCTTCTTTTCTAAATCCATCTACAGATGCAAACCATTGGCTTGTTGCTCTGTATATAACTGGGTGTTTACATCTCCAACAATGTGGGTATGAGTGGTTTATTTCTTGTTTCTTTAATAAATATCCATTTTCATCTAACCATTTTATTATTTCTTTATCAGATTTTGCATAATACATTCCAGCAAATATACCTGCTTCTGCTGTTTGATGACCTTTATTATCTACAGCAACTACCATGTCTAATTTATTTTTTAATCCACATAAATAGTCTTCTTTACCATATCCAGGAGCTGTATGTACTGCACCAGTACCTGTATCTAATTCTACTAAAATTGTATCATCACTTCCAAGAACTACTCTTGATTCTCTTTCTATAAATGGATGTTTACAAATTACACCTTCTAATTCTTTACCTTCATATTCTTTTATTACAGAATAATCTTCAATTCCTGCAAGTTTCATAACAGATTCTACAAGATCAGATGCAAGTATTAATTTTTCACCTTGTGCATCTACTAAGCTATATTTGAAATCTGGGCTTATTGTTATACCTGTATTTCCAGGTAATGTCCATGGTGTTGTTGTCCAAATTACAACAAATGTATCTCTTTCATCAAATAAACCTTTTCCTTCTATTACTGGGAATTTTACATATGCTGTATTTGAATTTACATCTTTATATTCAATTTCAGCTTCTGCTAATGCTGTTTCGCAATCTGTACACCAGTAAACTGGTTTTAATCCTTTATAAATATATCCTTTTTTATACATATTTCCAAAAACTTCTAATTGCTTAGCTTCCATTTGAGGTTGATATGTTATATAAGGATTTTTCCAATCTGCAAGTACACCTAATCTTTTAAATCCTGTTATTTGTTTTTCTTTGTAATCTTGTGTAAATTGTTTACAAGTATCTCTAAATGTATTTACAGGAATTTCATCTCTATTTAATCCTAATTTTTCAATAGCTTTTTTCTCTGTAGGCATTCCATGTGTATCAAATCCTGGAATAAATGGAGTATCAAATCCTTTTAAGTTTTTATATCTTACGATAGTATCTTTTAAAACTTTGTTTAAAGCATGACCTGCATGAATTTCTCCATTAGCATATGGAGGTCCATCATGAAGTACAAATGGAGTTTTACCTTCATTTTTCTTTAACATTTTTTCATATAAATCTTTGTCAAATACTTCATCATATATTTTTGGTTCATTTTCTGGTAAATTTCCTCTCATTGGAAATTCTGTTTTTGGTAAATTTAATGTTTTACCATAATCTTTTTTCTCTTCACTCATCTTAACCTCTCCTTTATATTATTAATATATTTAGCAAAGTTTTATTAGGATTATACTTTTTTATAAATATCTCTTTTTCTACTCATATAACTTACATCTATAAAATTAAATTTTTTAAGATATTTTACAAACAAAAAGCCATTCATCCTAATTTTTTTAGGACGAATAGCTATAATATCCGCGGTACCACCTATATTAACTAATTTTTTTTTAGTTCTCTTAATTATCTTTTAACGCAAGAATACGGCTTAATTTACTAAAATTCTATTAAGCAACAATAAAGGTGATAACATACAAATTATTATCTTACTGAAATCTCAGCTTAATTTTCAGCTCTCTGTTAGTTTTACTTCGAATGTATTGTCCTTTATATAGTTTTTCATTTATGCAAACAATAATATCATCTTTTTTTATTTTTTACAATAGAAATTTCAAATTTTATTTTTTATAAACATACAAGTTTTTAACTATGTAGACTTTTAATATATCACACATTTTAATTTTTCATTCAATTTTTTATAAATTGCAAAAATTAAAAGTACAAAAAAAACACTTGCAATATTTTATTTGTACTTTTGATTTTATACGTTAAATCTAAATAAAACTATATCGCCATCTTGCATAATGTATTCTTTTCCTTCTGAACGTAATAAACCTTTTTCTTTTACTGCATTCATTGAACCTTCTTTTATTAAATCATTATATGAAACAATTTCAGCTCTTATAAATCCTCTTTCAATATCTGAATGTATTTTTCCAGCTGCTTGTGGGGCTTTTGTTCCTTTTTTTATTGTCCATGCCCTTACTTCTGGCTCTCCTGCTGTTAAAAATGACATTAGCCCTAATAAATCGTAACTTGATTTTATAACTTTATCTAATCCAGATTCACTTAATCCTAGCATTTCTAACATTTCTTTTTTTTCATTTCCATCTATGCTTGCTAGTTCTTCTTCAATTTTTATACATAATGGTATTACTTCTGCATTTTCTTTTTCTGCTAATTCTTTTACTTTTTTTACATTTTCGTCATTGTCTGAATCTGCTAATTGTTCTTCTGATACATTTGCTATATATAATGTTGGTTTTATTGTTAAAAGAAAAGCATCTTTTATTAGTTCATTTTCTTCTTCTGTTAGTTGTACAGTTCTTGCTGTTTGACCTGCTTCTAGTGCTGTTTTTAATTTTTCTAATACGTCTATTTCAGCTTGGTATTTTTTGTCTGCTTTTAAATTCTTTTTTGCTCTTTCTAATCTTTTATCTATGGTTTCAATATCTGCAAATATTAATTCTAAGTTTATTGTTTCGATATCTCTTATTGGATTAATATTTCCATCTACGTGAACTACATTTGGATCTTCGAAACATCTTACTACTTGTGCAATACTATCTACTTCTCTTATGTGTGACAAGAATTTGTTTCCTAAGCCTTCGCCTTTGCTTGCTCCTTTTACTAGTCCTGCAATATCTACAAATTCAATTATTGCATGTGTTACTTTTTGTGGATTGTACATTTTGGCTAAGTTGTCTAATCTTTCGTCTGGTACTGGTACCACTCCAACATTTGGTTCGATTGTACAAAATGGATAGTTTGCGCATTCTGCTCCGGCGTTTGTGATGCTATTGAATAATGTACTTTTGCCTACATTAGGAAGTCCTACTATTCCTATTTTCATTTTATCAATTCCTCGTATAATATGTTTATAAGGTTTATTTGATAACTTTTATAACATATTATACCTTCCTTTCTTTTAAATTTTCTTATATTAAGGAATGTTTGCCCTTTATAGTATAATTTACTTAGCTAATCTACTAAAGGCAAACTTTATTACTTCCTCGATTATATTATAATTTTATGTTTTTATAAATGGAGCTTACAACCAGGATTGAACTGGTGACCTCTACCTTACCAAGGTAGTGCTCTACCTACTGAGCTATGCAAGCATTTTTTTAACTTTTTTTACATTTATTTTTACTATTAGAGTTTATAGCACTTTTGATTAAAAGTCAATATTTATTTTTTGGAAAAATTGCAAGGGTGAGATTTGGGGACGGTTCTCTTTTCCCATTTTTGGGAATTTGGGACAGTCTTAAAACATGATAACTTGTAGAATGTCTTAAAAATTTTAAGGCTGTCCCAAATTCCCAAAAATGGGAAAAGAGAACCGTCCCCAAATCCCACCTTTAATTATTCGGTATATTTTTTATTGTTTTTTTTCTAATTCTTTGTATTGCATTATCAATTGATTTTACAGGAGAATTTAATTTTTCTGCTATTGCTGTGTATGAATTTCCATTTACTAGTTCACTTAATACCTGTCTTTCAAATGAACTTAAAGTTTTATCAATTATGTTTTCGACACTTTGATAATATTCTTTTTTGGTTATAGTATCTAATGGATCTTCTATTATGTTTGCGTCAAATATTTCATATATACTTGTATCATCATCTTCATTGTCGTATGCTGACATATTTAATGACAAGTATGAATTTAATGGCATGTGCTTTTGTCTGTTTGAACTTTTTATTGCGGTTATTAATTGTCTTTCTATGCATAAATTTGCGAATGATTTGAAGGAATTTTGTTTTTGCGTGTCATAGCTTTGTATTGCTTTGTATAAGCCTATTAGTCCTTCTTGCATTATATCTTCTTTTTCAGCACCAATAATAAAATATCTGCTTACTTTCATGTTTACTACTTCTTTGTATTTGTCTAGTAAGTAATTAAGAGCTTCGGTATCACCAGATTTAATTTTTTGTATTATATCTTCATCATTAATATTGTTATAATTATTTATACTTGCTTTTATATAGTTGTCATTCATATGTTTAGTCCTCCTGAAGATTTTCTTCGTTTGCTTTCTTACGTTATTATAATCATCTTATTTTGATAATGTCAAGGATTTTAGTTTATTTTTTTCTTATATTCTTTTATTTTCTCTGTGGTCTCTTCTTTTACTTTTAAAGTTCCCTCTTTTACCTTAATAGCACTTTCCTTTATTTTTTCTGTTGCTTCTGCTTTTGCTTTGGATACATTTTCTTTAACCTGATCTGTTTTTTCTTTTATTTTTTGTTTTACTTGCTGTATACTAACTTTTGGAAAAGCATTAATTAATCTTCTGTCTAATATAGTTTTATTTGTTAATATTTCTTTTACTTTTTTAGTAATTTCTTCTGTATTATCATATGTTTCATTTTTATTTACTTCTTTTACAGTTCTTCTTAGTCTAGATATTACAAAAAATGAAATAATAAAGTCTATTACATATACTGTAAAAAGTATTATAAATAAAATTTGTAATATATTTTCCGGAACTTTTGCTAGTGAATTTTTTATAAATGGATTTGATATATATATTATAAAACATCCTAATAATCCAAATGGAATTATTGTTTCTAAACATACTCTACCATTTATGTTGAATTTTTTCTTACTGTAATCCCACCATCTTGCTTTGAATACCTTTTCCATTATATAACTTGTTGCATATTCTAATACTCCGCATATTAATATTGCCATACCGAATAGAATAAATGGGTCATTTGCATATTTTTGTAAAAAAATAGTTATTAAAACTCCTCCAATACCGTATATTGGACAGTATGGACCTATCATAAATCCTCTATTTACAAATTTTTTATTTTGTATTATTCCTAGTATGACCTCTATTAGCCAGCCTGTTATTGAATATATTAATAATAAAAAGAAATATAGTCTGATATTATTCATCTTAAAAATATTTTATCCTTTTATAATATATTTAGGTTTTTTAATAGGAGCTACCTATAAACCTACATAGCAGAAGAGCATAAATAAGTAATTTTCATTTATGCTCCTATACTATAATTTAATTATTTATATAATTTTTTATTTCATATTGAATTTTATCTTCAAATTCAGATATAGACATAGCTCCTATATCTCCATCTTTGTGAGATCTAACTCCTACTGCATTATTTTCTACTTCTTTATTTCCAATTATAAGCATATATGGAACTTTTTCAAGTTGTGCTTCACGAATTTTGTATCCTATCTTTTCGTTTCTGTCATCTAATTTTGTTCTAACACCTTTTAGCATTAATGATTCTCTTACTTTTTTAGCATATTCTACATGTGCGTCCGCTATTGGTAATATTTTTACTTGAACTGGTGCAAGCCATGTTGGGAAAACACCTTTTGTTTCTTCTATTAAGAATGACATAAACCTATCTGAAGATCCAAGAATTGCTCTGTGTATAACAACTGGTCTATGTTCTTTTCCATCTTCACCTACATATGTTAAATCAAATCTTTCTGGCAAAGCAAAGTCTAATTGACATGTTGGAATTGTTATATCATGGTTTAAAGCTGTTTTTATTTGAATATCTATTTTTGGTCCATAGAATGCTGCTTCACCTTCTGCTTCATAAAATTCTATATTTAATTCTTTTAATATTGCTCTTAATTGGTTTTCCGCTGTTTCCCACATTTCATCATTATCAATATATTTTTCTTTGTTATTTTTATCTCTTAAAGATAATCTATATTTAAATGCTGATTCTGGGAATCCAAAATCTTTTTGATAAACTTCTACTATTAATTTTAAAACATTTCCAACTTCTTCTTTAATTTGTTCTGGTGTTACAAATAAATGAGCATCATTTTGACACATTTGACGAACACGCTCTAAACCACATACAGCACCACTATTTTCATATCTAAAATCATGAGCAAGTTCACCTATTTTTATTGGTAAATCTTTGTATGAATGTAATTCATTTTTGTATATTAACATATGATGTGGACAGTTCATTGGTCTTAATACCATTTCTTCTGTATCCATTTTCATAATTGGGAACATATCATCTTTATAATGATCCCAGTGTCCACTTATTTTATATAATTCTGTATTTGCTAGTGATGGTGTATATACATGATTATATCCTAATGCAAGCTCTTTATCTTGAATATATCTTTCAAGTAATCTTCTAATAGTTGCACCATTTGGAAGATATATTGGAAGTCCTGAACCTACTAATTTATGTGTCATAAATAATTTAAGCTCTTTACCAATTTTTCTATGATCTCTTTCTCTAGCTTCTTGTTGTAGTCTTAAAAATTCTTCAAGTTCACTTGCTTTTGGGAATGATATAGCATAAATTCTTTGTAACATTTTGTTATGCTCATCACCTCTCCAGTATGCACCTGAATTTGATAATAATTTTACAGCTTTAATTTTTCCTGTACTCATTAAGTGAGGTCCTGCACATAAATCTGTAAAATCACCTTGTTTGTAGAAAGAAATTTCTTCTCCATCTGGTAAATCATTTATTAGTTCTTGTTTGTAAGGTTGTCCTTCCATTAATTTTAAAGCTTCTTCTTTAGGTAAAGAAAATCTTTCTATTGGTAAATCTTCTTTAATTATTTTTTTCATTTCAGCTTCTATTTTTTCTTTATCTTCATCATTAAAATTATTTTCAACATCAAAATCATAATAAAAACCTTCATCAATAGCTGGTCCTATTGCAAATTTTGTATCTGGAAATAATCTCATTACAGCTTGTGCCATAATGTGTGAACTTGTATGCCAATATGCTTTTTTACCTTCTATACTATCAAAAGTTAAAATTTCTAATTTACAATCATTATTTAATTCAAATCTTAAATCTTTAACTTCTCCATCAACTTTTCCAACCATAGCCATACGAGCTAAGCCTTCACTAATTTTTTTAGCAACATCTAATATGCTAATTCCTTGTTCTACTTCTAATATAGAACCATCTTTTAATTCTACTTTAATCATATAGAATTCCTCCTTTTTATTTAAAGATTTTTTTTTCATACAAAAACACTCCTACAAATGCGTGCTTTTGCATTTATAGGAGTGCTAAAAATTATATATTTTTTAAAACACGGTTCCATCCTATTTTTAACTTAATTTTACTTTTAACGCAAGTTACACGTCCAATTTTACTTGGCAACAATGAGGTAGTTTTTCAAATATGTTTTTAAGATTAGCTTTCAGCCCTTGGCTAATCATCTCTTTTAAAAAGTGATATTCTACTTTGTCTCATTTACGTTTTTGATATTTTTATTATACACGTTTTTGGTGAAAAGTCAACAAATAAGTTTATATTTTTTTGCCTTAGACGGAAATGAGGAAAGGAGAAATTGAAATGTAAGGGACGGAGAAATTGATTCACTTGGATAAGTGAATCAATTTCTCAGTCCCCTTTATTTCTCCCTATATAGCATAATTAATACTTTTCGAAATTATATCTTTCATATTTTTAATCAAATCATCAACTTCTTTTGGTGTAACAATCATATTATAATCATTTGGTATTAAAGCAGATTTTATTTCTTCATAGTTATCCTGATTTTTTAAGTTATTTAAATAATCATTAGACCTTGCTTCATCTTGCAATTTACCTATAAATAAGTCTAAACAATCATCAGTTATTGTTGCTAAATCTACTACCATTGGCACACCTATTGCTACTACAGGTATTCCTAGTGTATTTTGACTTAGCTCTTTTCTAGTATTCCCTACTCCTGCACCTGGTACTATTCCTGTATCTGATATTTGAATTGTACTACTTATTCTTTCAATGCTTTTTGATGCTAAACTGTCTATTACAATTAATAATTTTGGTTTTACATTATCAACAATTCCTTTAATTATTTCTAATGTTTCTATTCCAGTTGTTCCTAGAACTCCAGGAGCAACAGCACTTACTGCCCTAGCTCCTGGTACAACGCATTCTGGAGCATATTTTAATAAATGCCTTGTTACTTCTATTTCAGATACAACTTTAGGTCCTAAAGAATCTGGTGTTACAAATTGATTTCCAAGACCAACAATTAATATTTCATCTTGTTTATTTACTTTTTCATCAACAATTGTTTTTATTTCTTCACTAATAATATTTGATGCTTTATCAAGCTCTTCTTCTCCTGCCAATCTTAAATTTCTTACATCAATAGTTACATATGTTCCTATTGGTTTGCCTATTGCTTTTTCTCCTTCTTCATTTAATATTTTTACAATAGATGATTTTATATTTTCATCACTTGCTTTTTCTATTGTTTGAATTCCTGGGATTTCTCCTTCTAAATTATTGGCTTTTTTATAAATATCTCTTCTTTCATCTGCCATATCGGTTCTAAAATTATACATAAATTTACCTCCAAAAGAACTATAGTGGCGCATTTAAAATATTTTAACTTTTATCAAATTGTATTATGCGCCACGTGTAATTGTTCGCGCGCCAAATTTTGCAAAAATTTGTGTGCAATAAATTTTATATAATAGGAAAGCACTCACAGTTAAACTTTGCCTCACAATAGAACTTTCTTTTGAAAATAAAATCTTAATTTATTTTCACTTTGTGTTGCGAAACTAAAAAGTTTCATAGTGTTTCCTATTATAAAAAAATGTTTCTCAAAATAGTATTTGAAAAACATTTTCTTTTATTCATATATTTTTAAGCAGTAGGACTGCAATATCCGCATATAACAGATTCTAAACCAATATTCAAATCAATTACCCCAGATTTATAACCTTCATCTAATTTTACAAATTGAAATAAAATATTTCTAAGCTCATCTTCTGAAAAATAACTTGACTGCTTTTTGTACTTAGATACTAAAAATGTTTGATTAGGCTTTAGTTTTAAATTTTCAGATACATCTTTTTTATATTTTTCACAAAGTTTTACAATATATAATTTTTTAAAATGATTATACAAAGTAATTAATATTTTTTGTATAGGCTCTTTTGCATATAATAAATTTTTTAAAACAGTTAATGCTTTTGAAACATTTTTTTTGCCCAAACTATCAGTTAAATCAAATATTACACTTTCAAACTGTTTTATTGACAGTAAATCTATATTTTCTTTTTTTATTGTTCCTTCTTTTCCTACATACTCTATTAATTTCCTAATTTCATTAATTAAATCTTGCATATTAGTTCCACAAGATTCTATAAAATAATTTAAAGTAGGTGCATCAATATTTACAGAATAGGCATTACAAATATATTTTATTCTTTTTGCAATTTCTGGTAATTTTTCCGCTTCGAAGTTGCATATTATACCTATTTTTTCAATTTCTTTATACAAATTGTTTTTTTCTATATCTTCTTCAATAAAAATTAATATATTTTGCTCTTTTATATCATCTATATTTTGATTTATATATGATGATATTTTTTCTATTTTATCAATTATAAATTGATTTTTCTTTTTTGTTTGTTTTTTTAGCAAATCGGTATCTTTTACTATTATTAACTTTTTTTCGAAACCAAATGCGGGAGTTTGTAGCTCTGGAATTAAGTTATCTAAATTAGAGTTATCTATTTTTATATAATTTAAACCATCTACTAAATTACCAAATAGTTTTTTTATTTTTTTTACAGAATTTTCTAATAAGTAAGTTTCTTTTCCATATAATAAATATATACTTGATAAATTTCCATCTTTTAATTCTTTTTCTAATTGATTTACTGTCATATATATTCCTTTCCTTTGATATTATAAAATTATTCTAAAAACTTCTGATACACTCCAACACTGAGCAAATGCACCTTTTGCTTCATATGGCTTTTTTGAATCGTATAGCTCTGAAATGCTTCCTATGGTTTTTCCTTCATTCATTTCTTTAGTATATGTCTTTTTTAATTTTTGGACAAATTTTTTATATTCTTCTTTTAACTTGTTTTTTGTTTCTTTATCTTTTTCTGCTTTAATGATATTTACAAAAGCATCATTATATATACCTAAAAGCCATGGCCAAGTTATACCTTGGTGATAACTTATATCTCTTCTATATTGGTCTCCTTCATATACTTCAGTGTAATGAAGTTCTCCTTTGGCTAGTGTTTTTAAACCATAATTGTTAAGTAATTTTTTTGTAGCAGTATTTAATATTTGTTTTGCGATATCGGATTTTGTATCTATTATAGGATAGCTTAGAGAAATTGCATATAATTGATTCGGCCTGATTTTATCATCACCAATTACATCATATAAGCATTTAGATTTTTTATTATAGAATTTTTCATTAAAAGATTGTTTCGCATTTTTAGCTAATTTTTTATACGCACTTATGACTTCTTTTTGTTCTTCAAATTTTTTGCCTAATTCAATCATTATCATTAGAGCATTATACCACATTGAATTTATTTCTACTTGTTTTCCATTTCGCGGAGTAACAACATAATCACCTATTTTTGCATCCATCCATGTGTTTTGAGTGGTTAAAGTTCCAGCTGAAATTAAGCAATCTTCATCAAGATAAATATTATTATTGTCTAAATTTATACCATTTATATAATTTTTTATTATATCTTTCAATTTAGCATATATTTTTTCTTTTATAAAAGTATAATCTCCTGTATAGTTTATATATTTTTTTACCTGCTCGAATAATAATAAACTACTATCAACACTATTATATAGTGGTTTATCATCTAATTCTGAGTAACCATTAGGAACCAATCCTTGTTTTATATCTTTTGTAAAAGTTAGTAATAATTTTCTTGCAACATCAAATCTTTTATTTTTAAGTACTGTCCCTTCAAATGCAATAAAAGCATCTCTTCCCCAATCTAAGAACCATGGATATCCAGCGATAAGAGTTAGAAGATTTTTTCTAGATACAATAAAATTATCTGTTGCAATTATGTATTTTTTTATTAAATCTTCATCACCAGATAAATCAGATTTATCAATTAATTGTTTTATTCTTTTCTTTTCATTTTGGATTATTTTTCTACCATCTTTTCTGTCTATTTTTATTTCATCTAGAGAGCATGAAAATGTAATATATTTTTCTTCATTTGGATGTATTTCTATTTCATATGTTCCTGCAATAGCATGATTTTCTTCACTTGAAAGACCTCTTTTTTCTTCTTCTATATAGTACATATTTTTAAATGAATCATTTTCAATTTTTATATACTTACCATCCGAACAATTCATATAAATATGATGTTCATTATTATCAATTAAAATATCAACTAAATTTTTATTTATTTTTTGCTCTATAAAAAAATTTTTGTTATAACTTGTAGAATGAAAATCTCTATAATTTAATAATGGAGTTAAATTTAAAGTTATTTTTTTGTCTTTATTTTTTATTTTATATAATATTATAGAAATATTTTTTCTGTATTCCATACATATTGTTTTTTGTATTTCAATTCCATTGATATTATATGTAAATGTAGGAACTTCTTCTTTTTCGAAACTAACTAAATATTTGTATCCTTCTGATATATTGTCTCTACACATATTTGTATATAAAGGATGTACTTTTCCACCGATATTTATACTTTCGTCTACTTTTGATACTAATAAATATCTTTGTGCTGGAGGTTTTAGTGGTGCAACTAATAATCCATGATATTTTCTGGTATTCGCACCAAGTATTGTTGAACTTGCAAATCCACCCAAACCATTTGTTACAATCCATTCTTTATTTATAGCTTCTTCAAATTCTATGTTCTTTAAATTTTTTTTCATCTTAATTCTCCATTTCTTCTTAAGTGTAAAATATAAGATATATAAAAATTAATAAACTCTTTATTTTAAACTATCAATGAATTTTTTTCGCTCTTGCTCCTCAAGCTCTTTCCTTTTCATAATTTCTGCATTATATTTTTTCATTCCGCTTACTCGTTCTAAAATTTGATTACTTTTTTTATCAGCAATCATTTTTCGTTTCAATTTTTCATCACTTTCTTTAATTGATAGAATTCTTTCTTCATATTTTGAATAAAACTTACTTTTTCCAGTTTTATCTAATTTTTGTTTTTTCCATTTTGGTTTTTGATTTGATTCTAGTTTTTTATATTTCAATTTTTGGCTTAGTATTAAATATTGTGGGTCATTTTGTTTATCTTTAAATTTTAAATCTTCACAAATTAGCTCTATTACAGCTCTTGCGATTGCATCTGGATTGTGTCTAATAAATTTGTTATCTATTGTTGCTAAATCTCTTTTTATTAATTTGACACCCTCAGCTTTTGCTTTTTGAATATCTTGCTCAACTAATTCTGCTCCTTGCATATTGTATTTTCTTATATATTCTGGCATTACTACCCCTGTATCATAAATACAATAATCAATCATGCCTTCTCCTATATGTCTTTTTATAGCTTTTATATGATCTGACAAAGAATAATTATAAGTTTGTCCAGGCTCTGTCATTATATTACTTATGTATATTTTGAATCCTTTTGATTCTTTTATTGCTTTTGATACACCTTTTACTAGAAGATTTGGAATAACATTTGTATATAAGCTTCCTGGTCCAATTATAATTGCATCAGCTTCTCTTATTGCTTCGGCAACTCCTGGGGCTATTTTACAATTAGATGGGGTTATATATACTCTATTTATATTGCTTACTCTTTCGTTTATTATATCTGGTATTTCATTTCTTCCTTTAGCAACTGTTCCATCAATTAATTCTGCACAGATTTGTATTTCATCTTGTGTTACTGGTAAAACCCTTCCTATAATATTTAATATATCTTTAGATTTTTCAACTGATTTAGAAAAATCTGAGTATAAGTTTTGCATTGCTAATAAATATATATCTCCGAAACTTAATGAATTTAAACTTCCGTATGAAAATTTATGATTTACTAAATTTCTCATTTCGTCTTCATTTTTAGCTAATGCAATTATACTTTCTTTTATGTCCTCTAAAGGTAATGTATTTAATATCATTCTTGAATCAGTTTTTCTTTCTCCGTAATCGCTTACAGTTACAACTGCTGTTATATTTTCTGTATATGTTTTTAAACCTCTAAGTACTGAATTTAAGCCACTTCCTCCACCTATTACCACAATTTTAGGTCCTTGGCTATATACTTTTTTATCATATATTAATGATTTTACATTATCCCTTTTATCGGTTTGTTTTACTAGTATTTCAAGTGTTCTTTTTTGAATTGATACACATCCAAAAACAATTCCAGCAAAACCTATTACAAATAAAACAACTATTTTTATAATTGTTTTTATATCAAGAACATTTGTAACAAATACAGTTGACATTGCATAACAAATTGCTATCATAGAAAGCAAAATTAAAATTAACCATCTTTTAATTTTATTTCCTGATTTAAACCATGAAAAAAATCCTTTCATATTTTATAAAACCTACTTTCCTTTTATTCGCCTAAAACTTCTATTTCTAATTTTATTTCTTTACTAAATTTTTCGAAAACCTTTTGCTTAACATATTCTATTAAATTTAGTATATCTTTGGCTGTGGCATTACCTTTATTTACTATAAAACCTGCATGAATGTCAGAAACTTGAGCTCCACCTATTGCAAATCCTTTTAATCCGCATTCATCAATTAGTTTGGCTGTAATATAGTCCTCACCTCTTTTAAATGTGCTACCTGCATTTGGCATATTTAATGGTTGCTTAGATTTTCTGGATTCTAAATTTTCTTGCATTTTTTTCGCAATTTCAGTTGAATTTTGTTCTAAATTTAATAATAGTTCACTTTCTAAAATTATTAAATTTTTATTCATAAATATACTATGTCTATATGAAAATTCTTGCTCTTCATTATTTAGAATACTAATATTTCCATTTTCATCAATACATTTAGTTGAAATAACTATGTCTTTAAATTCTCCTCCATATGCACCGGCATTCATTCTTACAGCTCCACCTATTGTACCTGGTATTCCAGATGCAAATTCAAATCCACTTATGCTTTCTTTTAACAGTTTTTGTGCTAGCATTCCCAGTGATACACCTGCACCTGCAGATATTTTTACTTTTTTACTACCTTTTTCATTTTTATTATCATTATTATTTTTATTATCATTTTTATC
>JAGALX010000031.1 GCA_017625035.1 Clostridia bacterium | reverse complement strand
TATCATCACATTTATAAGGACAATTAATTATAATTCAATTCTATATTTTACTATGCCAAATTATTATTTTGATTTGGTCTATTTTTGTTTCTATCCATATTTAAGCTATCTTTTTTTATTTTGTATGACTTTCCTATTATAAAACAAAAACACCTCTTAAGAACATTGCTGCTCTTAAGAGGTGAATTATTTTCACGTTACCACTCTTGTTTTGGTAGCACATTGCTGTGCTAGTCTTAGTACCTACTTATGCTCTTGGGCATAGTTATAGGGTGTGCTGTAACAGGCACGCCTGGAATGACTTACTTGGGTTCGGCCATTCACCCTTGAGGGCCATGTTCGAAATAACTTACATCCTCTTTCTCACCTGACAGAGTTCTCTGTTATGCTTGTTTGTTTCTACTTTTTCCTCGCATTGGTTTTGGTGATGTTATTGTAGCATGGGTTGGGGTGGGTTGTCAAATTTGGAAGAACAAGTATTTTTATTTTATACTTTTAATTTTGATGAATATTTTATGAAAGATTTAAATAACAAATTAATCTTTGTTTTTTTAATTTTTCAGGATTAATTCTTCTGTTAATCTCTCAAAAATGGCTTTTTCCATCTTGTTTTTCAAAATACGGATATTATCATATCTATCAGCATTATTGATAAACCAACATTTTATATTTGTTTTTTCTATAATATTTATTTCATCTTTTTTTAGTTCTTTAATAATTTCAACATAATATTTATTGATTATCATTTCTTTTTCTTCTTTTTTTAACTCTTGGTATTCTATACAATCACCGATCCTAGAAAACATTGCTGGACCTAATTTTTCTTTAATTTCATTTTCATCTTTAAAATTACTTGTACAAATAAAAACACAATTTTTTAAATCAACCTCATAATTTGTATCAACAAATTTTCCTTCATCGAACATTTCGTAAAATGCATTATAAAAAATCGTATTAACTTTATCAAATTCATCTATAAGCACAATATTAGTTTCTCTGCTTTGTAACTCTTTTGCAAAACTACTTCTAGAGTGTTCTCCACCAAAAATATAATTATATGATTCTTGACTTTGCATCATTGAAAATTGTATTCGCAATAAATTTCCTCCTAAAGATTCACTTATGATTTTTGCGGTTTTTGTCTTTCCAACTCCGGATGGTCCATACAATAACAATACAACAGGTTTTTCTTTTCTTTTTGCCAACAACTTATATAAAGATGCTATAATTTGCTTTTTACATTTTTTTTGGCCAATTATATTATTATTCATACAATTATATATATTCTTTAATTTACTTCTATCTATTTTATTATATTTTGAATATTTATATTCTATAATATTCGAATATTCGGATTTTAATGACTCTAAAACTCTTTTTGGTGGATTATGTACAAATAAATTCTCAACATTGCTATTCAATGTTATTATATTTACAAAATTACTAATAGCATGTTCTAATACACTAGCATAATCATCTGCTCTAACTATACAATTTTTTATGTTTCTTTTTCTTGCAATCCAATCATCGTTACTTGCAGAATCGTTTTGCCTTATCTGTTTATTATAATATTGTATTAATTCCATAAATGTAACTATTTCTGTACTTTTACATACTTTTTCATTTACCATTTTTTCAAAGTCTTTTTTTGAACCTTTAAATATTACAATTTTATCAATCATTTTTTCTCCACTCCTGCTAATAATACATCATATACATCTAGCTCTTTTTCACTTTCTTCTTCTCCTGAATTACCATTACCTTCTCCTACATAAGAAGGATTATCTTTACTAATTATTATTTTTTTATTTAAATTTAGTTCATTATTTATATCAAGTTTTTCTAAAGTGGTTCTTCCTACTTTTATAGCATATACACTTAAATCCATTTTTAATAAATCTGATATTTTATAATTATTTTTAAAAGCATTTATATTAAATCTTAGTACTACTTTTTCCTTGTCCTTTTCTCCTATAAACTCAAAATATCCTTTACCTGCTTTAACTGCATTATCGATTTTATCTATAAAAAGATCAAATTCACCAGCTTTAACACTATTACTTTTCCCTAGCATTGTCATATATGGGGATATCATCACAATATATGACAACGAATCCTCTTCTACAAAGATTTTATAATCTTTAAAATTTTTAATATTTGAATTATCTTTTTTTAATATATTAATAAAATCTGTTAATATCGTATTTTTTAATATATTCTTTGCCATTTTATTGGTATTTAAAGTGGCTCCTAATTCTAAATTAGCTTCTATTTTGCTTTCCAAACCTAATATTGCTTTAAAAACTTTAGAAATCCCTGCAGACGCAGAACTTTTTATTTGAGCATTAAATTGATTTTCTGTTTCATTAAGTAATTCAGTTGTCTTTTCTAAATTTCCCCCCTCTACTATTTGCACATAATCTGTTACAGATTCTTCGTCAAAATAAATTATCTTTTGTATTTCTATTTTTCTTTCTTCATTATTATGTTTCATTTAAATTTCATCTCCTATAAATTTTATTTAGATAAAAAGGTCCTATAAAAATAGATGAGTTTTTTAGATTTTATCGAATCCAATTCTTAAAAAAAATATTAATATGTCAAATTTCCCTGTTTTTATTTGCATAACTATAATAAATTAATTAAAATACCTATCTTATTTGTTACTACAATCTACATATTATAATATTTCTTCAAATATTCTTGAACATCATAATCAAAAGTATACTCTTTTTCTAATTTTGTAAATAAAGAATAAAAAATACTACTTGGTGAATATATTACATCACCACTTTCATCAATAATAAATGAATCCAGTTTATTCATACCTCTACCTATTAAATATTTTTTAATTTTTTGAAGTCCCTCTTCTATTTTAGTTTTAAATTGATTCATTAACTTTACCTGCAATTCATTAAATATAGAAAAGAAACTTCCTACTAAAAATTTAACATTAATTTCTTCATTTTTCGAAATCATACCATTAATTATTTTTTTACATTTTGAGTCTAAATTCTTCTTATCTTTTATTAATTCTGTCGGTTTTATAATTATTTTGCTCTCACCAGAAATTATATCTAATGTTAATTTAGTAATTACTAAAGTGTTATGAACTGCATAATTTCTCAAATTATACATTAATACATAATCATCATACTTATCATATATATAACTAAAAACCGGTTTATATAAATTTTTAAACTTCTTCTCATAAAAACATTGAAACATATAAAAGCTATTACTCATATTAATAAAATATCTATTAATTTTTGAAAAATTTTTAGGTTCATTTAATGATAGCTTTTTTATTGCATCCATTAATTCTTTTAAATTATCATTAACAATATTAAAATAATCAATTGATTGCATCACACTAAAAAAAAATTCACCAATATTTCTTATTTCTTCAATGTTATCATCAGTTATTCGTATCTCACTATTTTTTTGTTTTCCATTTTCGTCAATATGTATTAATTTATACATTATTTATACCTCCTATTTTTATACAATTTAGCAAAAAAAATAATATTTAAAATTATATCTATAAGTTACTAGAAACCGTAATTAATTCTCAACTATTATTATATTTCTATACTTTCCATCTTTCTTTTGTTATATTTTATTAGTATAGTATTATCTATTTTTTTACTTCATATACGCATGTCGTCGGCAACATATCCTCATTTAGTCCTGTATAATGTTTATACGGAGAATACCAAATAAGATAATCTACTTCTGATTCTTTTAATATATTAATAAAACTTTTATCTAGAAACCAATAATGTATTTTTCCTATAACTGCTTGCCCCACTTTTTTTGCATTTGTATAATCTTCTTTTTCAAAATATCCTGATGATTGATCAAATATAAAAAATATTAACTTAAAACCAGGATGATTTGCTTTATATAAAGGAATACTTTCTATATGTTTATTTATTACTCTTTCAAAATTTCTTAAATAAAAATCATAATTATAATCATCATTACTAGGTAAATCAGTTATTGCATTTACTATAATATCTCCTTTAAAATTTATACTTTTTATAAGCTCTTAATTTGTTATTTCATTATATATTACATTTTCTTTTTTCAATGTAGGATTTATTATCTTCCCTCTTGAACTTTTATAAGCATGATAATCTATACGCATTACCCCATCATTACTTTCAAATCTTTAAGTAAAAATCTGGTGGTGGATTTCCTTTTCCAAATGCACTTTCCCATACTTTCCAATTTTCTTTATTATAAATATAATTAAATATTTTACATAACGCATTTGTTTCAGGGATTATACATATATTCTTTTCTCTTACTTTTTGAAACGACTCTATAATTTTATTCTCATCATCATATAAACTCATATAACCTCCTTATTAAATAATTTTATACTTAATTGTTACAATTATTATTCAAAAACTCTATTATTTCTTCAGATTCTTCTTGTATCTTATTTTTCATATTTTTATTTTTTATAATTCTTATATTTGAATGACATAGTGGATTTTCATTTCTACTATCACAAAAATTTCCAATAATATTATAATCATCTTTAGTTATTACATAATTATTTTTATAGAACTCTAATATTCTTCTCTTTTCAAAGTAATTTTCTCTTTTATTTTCTTTCCTATAAACTAAGTTAGATGTAACACTATCAAAGAAACTTTTCATATATGCTTGATATGTTAAAAAATTTTGTTTGTTATGCTCTATTATACTTAAAAATCTTATAAAAATTATACTTTCCTCTAATGCTTTTTCATGAATATTCATATTTGATAAGTTCGATTTTACTATCAGCTCTCTCCAATCACCATTAATATATCTATCTATATATGTATAAAATTTTACATCTTCCTTTTCTAGTATATTTAATAACTTTACAGATTTAAAATTTCTATATAGCAAATATCTCATTGATAGAAAAGAATCATACACTGTCCACTGATGTCTTTCACTTTTCGTATATAAATTATATAAGAATTTCTTTATCAACTCTTCTGAATGCATATTTAATAAAGCAGATAATAGTTTTTTGGGATCATGAACTAAAATATCATTGTTACTTCGTATAAGCTCTATCAAATCACAATATGTTTCTGTTTGCTTAAACCATTCTAAGTCTTTAAAAACAATTGTACTATATATTTGTCTTTGATAAAATCTAATTTCTGGATTTTCGAAACATTTATCTATAATGTCATAATAAGTTTTATAATTAACGCCTTCATCTTTTGTACTTTCTATTAGCTCTTTAAAAAATTTTTCTAAAGATTCCTTTTTAAAATCATCATCTAACTCTTCTTCTAATACATCATCATCTTCTAGTGATATACTATTAATATCTTGATAAATTTCGCAACTAGGCTTTAAATGTGTTTTTTTCATATTTAAATTTAAGCTATATTCATGAATTAAATTCGAATACTCATAAGTTAATTTATTTTCTAATTTTTTCAACACATAATCATTCTTATCGAAAAAAACATATAAATCATCTGCATATCTAATCATCTTAAAACTATTTTCCCCAAATATTTCTCTTAAAGTTTTATAATACCTATTGTCTATAATATCTAAATATACAATGGTTGCTAAATACGATGAAGCTATTCCTCCATCTATTTGTGGAAAGCTTTTATTTCCAATAAAAGTTACAAATTCTTTAAACACCATTTGTTCTTTTTCATTCATTGAAATAGAATCTTTCAATAAATTAGTCAATTTATTAATATCGATATTTTCATAAAAATCTTTTATATCAATTTTTATAAATGAATCATACAAAAAACTATTTTCTTCTAATTCATTTACAAATTCATAATACTCTTGTTTATAATGTAACCTCCCCTCTGAATAATTACCAGCATATCTTACACTAATATTATTATTTCTCTTTTTTACATATTTGTTACTTATTTCCATTACTAGAGCTGTATAATAAATATATAGTATTGGCGGAATTAATGTTTTATTTCTAAATGTTCCATCATCTTTTATTTCATAATTTTCACAAATAGTATAATTCTTTTCCTCAATTAAAAATCTTCCGTTTAAAATATTCTCTTTAAAATATTTTTCTGTAATAATAATTTCATAATTATTACAAAATTTTATTGGATATAATTGCAAATAAAACTTTCCAAATTTCATACTATATTCTTTTATTAACTCACAAGTTCTTTTCCAAGTTTCATATTTTATTCTTATCATCTATCTTCTCCAATACCTATACTTTTTTATACATATCACATTTTGATTGAAAATTTTGTCGAATCTTGTAATTTATTATCAAAATTTATATATAATAAAAAGCAAAATAACTCTGTATGTTTATTTTACATTGTTATCTTGCTTTATTTTTTAAATATACTTTTTAAAAGTATCCCTCATCAATACCGCTAAATCAATTGTCTTATTTATTAGTTCATTATAATTAGTATGATCATCAAAATTCAAACCTTTAATATAATAAAGAATTCTTGATGCCTTACTATTATCTAATCTTCTCCAATCTAATTTAAAATTTAAATCTTTTTCTATATCTTCTTTTCTATCATATAATTTATCAAACAAGTCTTTATTATTAGTAATATATAGCTCTACACCTATTAAAGAATCTTTATTAACCAATGTAATATCAATATGAGCCTCGCTTGTACCTATGGCTATACTATACCAATGATCTGTAGTTGCTCTTCTTATATTAAATGGCTTTCCTCTTTCTACAACTACATTGTTAAATTGATTCCAAAATTCTATCCTTTGAGATTGGGATTTGTTCATAGTCTCATTACTATTAGAAACTTTATTATTTTTTATAAAATCATTTGGTTGCTCTACAACTTGAAACATAGGTGCTTTATCTGAATTACCTATTTTATAAGCATGTATTTCTATTAAGAAAAAATTGATATTACTGTTAGTATTATTATTTAACCATTCTATAGCACTTCTATGTTCTTCCCTTGCTTCTTTTACAATCCATACTATTACTTTCGCATCTAATCCAGATGCATATGTAATAATCTTTCCTAAATGATCATGATTTGATATTTCAAGTTGATTTTCTATAATTACTCTTATTCCAGTTGTTTCATCTTTAGCAAATAAATCACATCTATATGATCCAACATATGTTTCTTTGCTAATGTCTACTAAAGTTAATCCTAATATATTATTTAAAATTTCAATATTTTCTTTTTTGGCTAACCATTCTGAAAAATCATATTGTTCATGCTTCCATAATTCTCTTATATCAACTTCTTCCAATTTACCAATTGCCATAAATAACTCCTTTTTTTAGATTATCTAACTTTTTATAACATATTTTTACACTTCAACTCAGCCTGTCTTATCACAGTTTGAACCGCCTGCTCGCTCTTATTTGGAGGATAATCATACTTAATCAAAAGCTTCTTAATTTCAATTCTCATTCTAGCCCTAGCGTCTTTTCTAATGTCCCAATCTATTGTCATATTACTATTCACAGTCTCCACAAGTTCCTTCGCAATCTGAACTAATACTTCATCTTTCATTAACTCTTTAACTTCTGGATCATTACCCAATGCATCAAAAAAAGCTTTTTCTTCTACCGATAAATCAAATTCATTTCCAGCTTTTAACTCTTCTTCTATCTCATTTTTTAAGTTAATCATTTCTTGAATAATTTTTTCTATATCTTCTACACTCGTTCTTTCATTATATGTAGCTGCAATTTTTTGAAATTTCGTAGAGAACTTTTCCATCAAAACAACATTTTGTTTTCCAACTTGCTCAACATACTCTTTTAATGCTCTATTCAATACTTCTACGGCAATATTTTTCTTTTGCATTTTAGCTAATTTATTTAAAATCTCATTACTCAATAATGCTAATTGATTGCTATTATGTACTTCTCCAATTTGTAGCATTTCATCATCCTGTATTGCTCTTTCTAACATTTTTGCCACATTATCATTTATTTCTTTAACATCAATTTTTTCTCCACTTAATTTAGAAATAAATGATCTAACTGAAATAAAAAACAACACTTCATCCTTTATTTCTTGTGATAACGAACCTGTGCATAGAGCATATAAACTCTTAACATCATAACTATATCTCATAAACGCTTTTTTAATTTCTTCTGTTTTTAACATCCAGTTTGCACCAGCCATAATTATTTCGTATTTATCACTATCTGTTGTTGTAGCAAAATGTCCATAGTAAAAACCTTTAAATAAATCCCTAATTAATTCTACTTTATCATTTAAAACTTTTACAAGTTCACTATTATCTACTATTTTTCCTTGGTCTCGTTTTGTATATGTTTTTAATGCCTCTAATAGCCATCTTTTTAACCCTATATAGTCAACGATAAGTCCACCTGTTTTATCTTTATACACACGATTCACTCTTGCAATTGCCTGCATTAAATTGTGAGCTTTCATAGGTTTGTCCACATACATTGTTCCAAGTCCTGGTACATCAAATCCTGTTAGCCACATATCTACAACTATTGCAATTTTAAATTCTGAATCCATATCTTTAAAATCAACTTCTAATTGTTTCTTATCTTTCTTAGAGCCTATCGCTTTTTGCATTTCTTCATCATCTTTATTATTAGATGTTATTATCATGTTTACTTTGTTTTTCCATTCGGGTCTTAATTCTAAGAATTTATTATACATTGTAAATGCAGATTGTCTCGAATATGCTACTACCATTACTTTATTAGCCACACTTGTTTCAATTTCTTCATAATGCTTAACAATATCTTTTACTATCATTTCCAATCTATCTGGATCTTCTATAATTTGTTTCATTGTAGCCATAGCCTTTTTAGACTCTGCTATTTTATAATCTTCTACACCTTCGACTGTTTCTAACATATTATAGTAGTCATCAATATCATCTAATATTTTTTGATTTAGTCCAACTCTTGCCATTCTTGATTCATACATAATTGGTACTGTTGAACCATCCATTATCGCTTGAGTCATATCATATGTATCAATAATATCTCCAAATATATTTGTTGTTGATTTATCTTTGGTTTCAACAGGTGTTCCTGTAAATCCAATATATGTAGCATTAGGAAAAGCATCATGTAAATATTTAGCTGTTCCGTATTTTTTATATGCTTCCATTTTTACTTTATCTAATTTTATTGTAGCATCTAGCCCATAATGGCTTCTATGTGCTTCGTCTACTACTACTAAAATATCATCTCTATTACTGAAGACTCCTGTTTCTTCTTCAAACTTTTGCAATGTAGTAAAGAATATCCCTCCTGATTTTCTTCCTTCTAATTTTTCATTTAAATCTTGTCTGCTCTCTATTTGTATAGGTTCTTGTTTTATATATTCTGAACATTTTGCAAATGTTGTGAATAATTGATTGTCCAAATCGTTTCTATCTGTTACAACTACTATACTTGGATTTTTTAATACTTTAATCATATTTCCTGCATAAAATACCATTGAAAAACTTTTTCCACTACCTTGAGTATGCCATACTAATCCTGCTTTTCCAGTCCTATTATCTATTGCATTTTTTGTACTAGTAATAGCTTTTTTTACTCCGAAATATTGATGATATGCTGATAAAATTTTAAAATTTTCACTCCATAATATAAAGTTTTTTATTATATCTAATAATCTATCTTTTTTTAACATTCCGTTAAATAAAATTTGATGTGTAGACATTTGTTCAAAAACTTCATCAGTGTCTTCTACTTTTTTCCATTCAGAAAATCTGCTCCAAGGACTTGTTATTGTTCCTGCTCTTGCTTGTACTCCATCACTTACTATCATAAATTGATTATAATAAAATAATGTTGGTATATGTACATCTTGATATCCTTTTAGTTGATGATATCCATCTATTAGCTTGACTTCTTCTCTTACTGTTGATTTTAGTTCTATTACAACAAGAGGCAGACCATTTACAAATATAATTATATCTGGTCTTTTTTCACTATGCTCGATGATTGTATATTGGTTAATTGCTTTAAATGTATTGTTGTGAATGTTGTCAAAATCAAGTATCTTGACTGTTTTATATTTTGTTTCTCCGTTTTCTTGAATAGGCACAGCAATGCCTTCTAATAAATATTTTGTAAATTGTTTATTATTTAATATTGTATTATTGTGGTCTAAATTTCTAATTAGTCTTAATGTTTCTTGTATTTGTTCTGATTTTATACCATTATTTATTCTTTCTATTGCTTGTACTATATCTTCTTCTAACAATACTTTTGAGAAATCTTGTCTTTGCAATTCATAACCATTTATACATTCATATTCTAAATTTTGTAATATTTCCATTGTTACTTTTTCTAGTGTTTCTTCATCAAACATAATTTGCCCCCTAAATTATATTATTTAATTAAAACATCCATAAACTTTTTTCCAAAGTCTGCTAAAACTATATAACTATCCGTTCTACTCTTTCCATTTGATATAGACATTGATGCCATTGTAAGAGCTATTACTCCAAGTGAATTTAATCTTTCTACTCTATACATATCATCTCTACCTTTAGTTATATTAACTTTTTTATAATATATTTCTTTTAATAACTCTAAATCTTGTAAAAATAGTCTATCTATAACTTCTGAATATTCACAAAATTCTTTCCAATTAATGATTTCATTAACATATCCTTTGAATAATTTGGCTAATAACACACTTTTTTCTTTATCTATAAATTTGTTTAACAATAGCATTATTCTACTTAATTCATCTTCACATTTTTTAGGGTTATTCTCTATTGATGTTTTATACTTGTTCAATTTTTCTGGACTAATATTATTACTATTAAATTCATTTATAAATGTAATTGTCTGTTTTAGTAAGTTTCTATCATGAATATTTTTACCTGTTTTTAATACAGCAACTATACTATTAACTATTGGTAAATCTTTTAAAATTCCATCATTGATAAATGAATCTATTCCTAATTCAACATATTCACCAACTATATCTGTTGACCCCATAAACAATGATTTTTCAAAATCTTTAATTAACTCATCCATAATTGTACCTGTTTCAATTAAATTTCTATTTTATATAAATCTATTTCACCATTCATTAGTTTAGGTAATAGTGTATCTCTTAATTGATCTAAATATTTATTTTCTTTCTTGTTTTGTCCAATCATTTTAAAAAATGGCTTTACTTCTTTTTCATAATTTGCAATATCATCCATATTTAACTTATTTATTTGAAGTTCTGCAATATGTTGAGGATAAATATGTGCTTGTGCTGAACCAGTTTGAGCCTCAAATATTTCCTTTTGACGAGTTTTTAAAGTCACATACCAAAAGTAAACACTATCTGTAATATCACTATCAATATAAGATGAGTCAGAAGACCATACTGGCACATCCCATAAATTAACATAGCCTGCATTAGCACCTGATGCTGAAATTGTTATTACAGGTGCTTTTGTGTTAGAAACATTATGATAAGTCGATGCTTCAATACCTCCTGCAACTACTGGAACATTCCCTAATATAGCATCTCTTGATAGTAGATTTTTACCTCTTTTAGGTAATACATAATTCCCTATACAACAATCAGATTGCCCAGTAAACTGGAATTGATTTTTATATATAGCAAAAGCCAGATTATACAAATTATCATTTATTTGATTATTTATTTTAATTTTATTATCTATCTGTTTTAAAAAATTAGATATTTTGATTTGACTTTGCATATCAGGAATATTTATTTCCATATTAGATAGTTCATTAAATGTAATTTGTGGAAAAGTTCCTGACCTTGACTCTGCAATCATTTGCAAATAGTCTATAACTGTGTCACTTTTTAAAATTTGAAATAAGAAGTCATTATCAATATTACCTTTATTTCTTAGCACCATCAATTTTGTACTTGCTATATAATCATTAGCATCAAAATCAATAAATGCAAATCTTTTATTTTTAGGTCTTATCTCACTATATAAAATATCTCCTTTTTTAAATCTTTTTTTAAATTGTCCTTTTAAATTTTTATTTTCAACATATTTATGATTTAATGTTTCACCATTTTCAACATCAGATGTATTTATTAAAATTACATTTTCTTTTAATATAGGAGTAGTATCTGATATAGAATCTATAAATTCCCCTAATTTATGTTTTTTAAATTCCATATCCAATAACCTCCAAGTTCTTCTTGATTTGTTCTTCTAACTTGTGAGACTCTTCAAATTGTGCTTTTAATTCAGTTGTAAATGTTTTCATCTTCTCTTCAAATGGTACACCATCATCTTCTTTTTCCTCTGTTCCTACATATCTACCTGGTGTTAATACATAATTATTTTCTTTTATTTCTTCTATTGTAGATGATTTGCAATAACCAGCAATATCTTCATAATTTTCATTATTTTGGAAGTTGTGATATGTATCAGCTATTTGCATAATATCATCTTCATTTAGTTCTCTTAATTTTCTTGTAACCATTGTTCCTAAATTTCTACAATCAATGAATAGCGTTTTACCTTTTTGTTTTTTATTTCTATTTAAAATCCAAATGCTACAAGGTATAGTTACTGTATAGAATAGGTTAGATGGCATTGATAATATACAATCAACTAAATCAGCTTCTATAAGATTTTTTCTAATTTCTTCTTCTTGACCACCTGCAGATAATGAACCGTTAGCAAGTATTATCGCAGCTTTCCCATTTATAGATAATTTTGATACCATATGTTGAACCCATGCAAAGTTAGCATTTCCTTTTGGTGGTATTCCATATTTCCATCTTACATCATCTACTAGCTTCTCCTGCCCCCAATCAGATATATTAAACGGTGGATTAGCTAAAACAAAATCTGCTTTTAAATCTTTGTGTAAATCATTATGGAATGTATCATCTGCAAATTTGCCTAATCCTTCATTATTTATACCTCTAATAGCTAAGTTCATTTTGGCTAATTTCCATGTAGTAGGATTCTTTTCTTGACCATATATAGTTAAATTTCTTGCACTACCATTATGTCTTTGAATAAATTTTATACTTTGTACAAACATTCCTCCAGAGCCACAAGCTGGATCATATATTCTACCTTGATATGGCTCTAATATTTCTACCATTGTTCTTACCAAACAAGCAGGTGTATAGAATTCCCCACCTTTTTGTAATTCTTTAGCTGCAAATTGTCCTAAAAAGTATTCGTAAATTCTTCCTAATATATCTTTATCTTGAGCTTGTTTACTTCCAATTTTTATATTAGTAAAAATATCTATTAATTCACCTAAATTAACATTTTTATAGTCTGGACTATTATATTGTTTAATCAATACACCTTTTAAAGATGGATTTTCTTTTTCTATTTCTTCTAATGCTTCGTCTATTATTTGACCAATATTAGCATCTTTTGAATGAACATCTAGGTATTCCCATCTTGCTTTTTGAGGCACATAGAAAATATTATCCGCTATATAAGCATCTCTATCTTCCTCCAAACCATAACCTTGTTCTATTAATTCTTGATATTTTTCTTCGAATGAATCTGATATATATTTTAAAAATATTAGTCCTAATATTATAAATTTATAACTAGATACTGGAACAGCTCCTCTCATTTTATCTGCTGATTCCCATAATTTTTTTTCTAAATCTTTTAAATCTTCTTCCTTCATTTTTCTTCTCCTCTTACAATTGTTCACTCATACTATATCATAAAAACTTTATTTTAAACAATAAATCTGGAAATATTTGTAATTTTTTCTTACTTTTTATTGATACCTATATATTTTTTAATCTTGAAAAAATATTTTATTATACAATAAAAATAGGCTAGATTTTATTATTAATCTCACCTATTCTTTAATTTCATATAAGTATATTTTTATCTTTTCTTAAAATCTAAATCATTGCTATGAAATTTAATAATGTAGAAACAGATGGACATATTATTCTAATAAAAAAGCAACTTCGAGAACATTTTCAAGAAACAGAACCTAATATTACACCAGAGCAATTAAATAATAGAGTTAATGAAATTGCTAGAGAAATTTTGTTAGATGAAACAAAGAAAGCCTAGAATCTAGGCTTTTGCTTGTTTTTCTTCATGTTTTTCTGCTCTTACTGTACTATTAATTTCATTAATCATATCTTCTAATTGAATTTTTTCTTCATCTAATATATCTTTATCAAAATTTATATTATTAATTTCTTCACCGTTATAAAGTAAGTCTATAAATTTAATATAATCAAATTTAATATTCTCATTATCTTTTTTTATTGTTAAATTCCAATTTTTAGTACCTTTTTTTACATCTATATCCATTATTACTCTTCCTCCTTATATTTTTTAAAATTATACTTTTTAAATCTTTTTTTAATAGCTTTTTTTCCGCCATCTGTTATCTCAGCTATATAGTCTATTACAGGTTTACCGTCTATGTCTCCTTCTAATTTTTCTGAAACTATCCTTATTTTATTTCCTTCATTTCTGCATAACACTATGTTTTGTGCATCTCCAAGCATTGGAATAGTTGCATTATGTGATACTATCAAAATTTGCTTGTTTAATTTTGCTCTTTTTAATGTGTCTATTAATCCACCATTTATATAACTATTTGCTAAATTATCTTCAGGCTGATCTATTATTAAAGGAGCGTTATCATCATCATATTTTAGCATTATATCCAATATTATAGCTGTTTTCCATCCAGGACTTAATTTATCAAAATCGTTTCCATTATAATCAATAACTTTATATGTTTTTTTATCTTTACTTGCTATATCATTATAAATGTTATTTGTAAATTCTTCATAACTTGCTGCTTTGTTTTTTACAAAATTTTCTTTAAATAAGTCTTTTGGTTTTAACGATGATAATGTAGATATTTTTACTTTTCTATTGTTAATATAAGTTTTTATAGAATCCAAAAGAATTTCTTCAGAAATTTTAAGATTATTAATTATATATAGTTTGTTACCTTCAAATTCTCTTTCAATACTTTTTATCTCATAATCTATTTTTAATAATTCTTGTAAATGTTTATAAAATTCATTTGTTCCTGAAATATATGAGGCTATACTTTTTATTAATGTTTGTTTGTTTTTTATACTATTCGAATTATTAGAATTTGTCTTTCTTATTTGGATATCATATTTTTTTATATATTTATTTATTATTTTTCTTATTTTTTCTTCAAATTTATATTTTTTATTTAATTCCATTAATTCTTTAATTATTTCATCAAAATTATTAATGTTTCCTTGATATAATGGATTTTTTATTAAGTTGTTTTTTATTTCTTTAATTTGCTTTATATCTGTTGCTAAATCTTCTTTAGTATATTTAATTTTTTCTAAAACATCATCGCTAACTTCAAATAATTGAATGTGATTTTCAGAAACTTCTCCTTTTGTTAATAAATTATTTATGCTAGGAACTTTTTTAATCTTATCATATGATGACTCTACTTTTTTAATAGATTTTACCAAATTATTTAGATTTTTTTTTATTTGTGTCAATTGAACTTCTATTGCATTTTGATTATATTCTTCCTCTGGAAATAAATCTTTTATTATTGGAATCGTATTTAATTCATTTCTATTACGAATAGCCTTAGCTATAAAATTTTGTTCTATATAATATGGTTCTGCACCTAGCCCATCTTCAATTTTCATTTTTGAAATTTCAAAATCTTCTTCATATTCGCATTCATCAACTTTGTTTGTTATTTTTTTATATATCGAATCAACAAATAAGGATTTTCCTGAAGATGATTCTCCAATAATTACATTTAAACCTTGTGTTAATTTAGTATTAATTTCTATTTTTTCATTTTTTAATTCAATGTTTTCAATAATACTATAATCATCAATAGTTGGTTCATCTGCATATTCTATTCTAGAAGCTTCTGACAAAGCTAATCTCAATCCTTTAAAATTAGGTGTAGTATATATCCATGTGGGGATAAACTTTTCTGCTTTATCCGATTTTGGTTCAGGATATTTAGTAGGATCATAGTTATCTGTTCCTGTTATTAAGTTAACAAAATCACTTATTCCAAGTCTTTTTAAGTATTTCTTTGTTTCTTCTAGCCCACTATTACTTCTAGCAGAAAAACCCTCTATTTGATTATAATATATAGTTCTTTCTATTGTGTCATCACATTTACGGTCTTTAGAAATTGAAGTATCAAATGTAGCATGACCTTGTCCTCCATGTGGTATCAGAATAAAATCATAATCTTCAAATATATTAATGATTTCTTCTATTTTTGGAATAGATTTATCTCTTTTTTCTACCATTTTAATAGGGTACTTATAATTTAATATGCTATTTATATCATTAATAACATTTTCCGAAATCTCATCTACATCAAAATAAATATGGCAATGGTATGCTGGTTTACCTTCATAATTTCGAATATGTAATTCTGTTCCCAGAACTACACTAATATTATCACTCTTTTTTTCTAATAGTTCTAAGTATGCTTCTTTATTAATAGTGTTATGGTCTGTAAGTGAAATTAAACATTTATGTCCTTTAGAAGTTTCTGTTATTTTATTTAATAGAGTTTCAATATTATAATTTTTATTTAGTTTATCTGCGTTTTCTGATGTGTGTATATGTAAATCTACATATGTAGCATCCATAATCTCCCCTCCATATTTAAAAGTGATTTTATCATATCATATTTTGTCATTTTTTGCCAGAGGTTTATTTTGTCGAACGCTGTCGTTTCAGTAATTTTATAAATATATTTTATCTATTATTTTAAAATATTTCTATTATATCTCGTTCAGGTTGTGGTCAAATAAGTGGTCAAAACGCCAAAAATAAGCACTCTGTATTTCTACAAAATGCTTATTTTAATATGATTCCGTGGGTAAGACTCGAACCTTAGACCTTCGGGTTATGCGCGGTAGCCAAATACGTTTTACAACACTAAAACAAAGTTCTTTTATTTCATATTTTCCCTTATTTAAATTACGTCACTCAATGTTTATTATTTTTGAACCCAGAAACTTCTTTTAAATTTTTTCTCTGCTCCATCCCATTTCCAAAACCATCATCATTATTTCCAATTTTCTAACTTATATCTTGGCTCCTTCTCAACCACAGCAAACTGTTTTTGTAATTCTTCTATATCCTCTTCATTTAACGGAATAAAACTATCATAAAAACCAGTATCTCTTGATGGTAACTGAACCGCTTCTGGCCAAATTTGTGTTTTTGCATTTTCAGTCCTTCCGTATACATGAATATGAAAAAAGAAAGGTTTTCCTTGCTTTACAGCCCAATTTCCAGCTTCCATAAAATTTATTCTTATAATAGGAACTCCTCTTAAGGTCATTCCTCTTTTTAACACTTCACCTGTCATCATAGATAATCTCATTACTTCTTTTGCTTCTTCTGGACTAAAATCCATTCTGCTACTAAAATATTTTTCTTTTGACTTTATTCTTAAATGTCCGCCTTCTTCTCTTGAAACATGTGGCTTTGGAACTACTTCAACTTTAAAATGATCAGTTTCATATATTGTTGTATAATCTAAAATCATATATACCTCCAAAATATTAATCATATTTTATAACAAATACTACTTAATTTAATCTTTGTAAAGATAACTTTCTCTACTGTATTAACAATCTTATTATTTTTCCCTTATTTTATCATACATATCATTATCAACAACAAATATTTCAAGATTTTTAGGCTCATCAACTTTATCTTTATCAATAAAAAATCTCTTTAAACTTCTCATAAATCCATTATGAGTTACTACAAGAATTTTATCTTCTTTTTTATATTTTTCAAACATATCTACTAAAAATAACTTTATTCTTTTATCTACATCTTCTAAAGATTCTCCATTTGGTGGATTTAATAAGCCTTTTTTATATAAATCATACTCTTCTTTAGGTAATTCTGTTTTTAATTTTCCTTGCCAATCTCCACTTGAAACTTCTATTATTCTTTCATCAACAATAAAGTCAACCTCGCCTTTTATTGCTTTTAATGTTTGATGTGTCCTTTTCAATGGTGAACAATAATAGTAATCAAATTTTTCAGTTAATTCTAATGATAATTTTTTAGCATCTTCAATTCCTTTTTGTGTTAAATTTGTTTCTATTGTTCCTGTTAAAATGCCTTCTACATTTGCTTGAGTTTGTCCGTGTCTTATAAAAAATAATTGTGGCATAGTCTTTTCCTCCTAAACTTTTTTTAGTAAAATTTACTTAATGACTATTTATATAATAGCATTTTCCATGGATTTTTCTTTTGTAACTTTTTCGCCTAAATAATTTGCAAATTTTTCAGTAAAAAATTCAAAATAAGAAACTCCATTATTTCTTTTATTTTGAAAATATGGTAAAAATCCCCATAATGTTGATGGAATTCCCATTACTATTAAATATAGTGGTCCAAAAATAAGAGATTGAATTGTATGACCATATTCGTGAACTAAAAGTCTTTTACTTAATTCTTCATCCGGAATTTTATTTTCGTTTCTTTTATCTTTCATTGGATTAGTCGTTGTAAATACAAACATTCCTAATGATACACTTGATGGAACATTTCTCTTAGTGACAATTGCTCCATGATAAAAATAATGTTTGTTTTTTATATTGATTAAGAATACTATAAATCCTAATAAGGTTTGTGGTAGTCCCCAAGTACATTGAATTAATATATATATTGCATTTTTCATGATATCCTCCTATATTAAAATTGCTTTTTTGCATTATATCATGCTTGTTTTAATAATTCAATTATCTAATCTACTTACAGATTAACACGTTTTTCTAATAAAAAAATACTTCGAGAATATTTTCAAGAAACTACACAAAATCTTACACTAGATCAATTAAATAATTGAGTTAATGAATCTTCTAAATCATAATCACTTAATTAATAAAAAAACTTGTAATGCTTTTAAATAAATCATTTTAACTCCACTTTTTAAATTTTTTCTATGTCAATTAACCCCGTCCCCATTGACATAACAAATATAGTACATCGTACAACTTTTCAAATTACTAATTGTAATTTATCTATCTGGTTCAAATGAACAGTGTACATGTAATACTTTCCATTCATCTTCTATCTTTTCAATATACATTGTAGTCCTTACATAAGGTCTTGGGCAACTTTTATATTTTGCAATAAAACACAAACAAGCTACATCTTTTTTTGAAAATACATTAAAATTTTCTATAATCAATTCCTCAACTACCCCTGATTCAGTTTCTTTTCCATTTAATAAAAAATCAGAAACTAATGCTAAATGTTTATCAAGAGTATAAGTATCATTATTTTTATGATTATCATAGTATATAAGTCTATTGTTATCTATATCATAGTATTGCTTTAATTTTTCTAAATCTTTATCAACCCAAGTTTGATTATATTCATTTAAATAATTCAAAAAATATTCCTTTATGTTATCCATTATATCCTCCTACAAATTAATATTTCTAGCTTCCCTTTAATGGCTTCTAATTTTTATTTTTTAATACTTCATTTTAAGCCTTTTGTTAATTTTCTGTTGAAATACTAATATGAACCTGCCCCCGTCCTTTGCCTTTAAAAGTTATGAACACCTCTCCAAAAACTCCTTCGCACACTTCCTAATCTCTTCCATCCTAACCTTAGTCTCATCATTCTTATAAGTGATTCTATCCACCAAAATATCCACATAACCCCTCTCTCTAACAAACCTACGAGACACATCAAAATAAAGTCCAAACAAAAACGCAATATAACTCACCCAAAAATCAAGCTGATTCTCTCTATCTTCTATCTTCACACACTGGCAATTCATACACGCCTCATAAACCTTATCCGAAACAACCTCATAACTCATAGTCTCTGCATTATACAAACTAGGGAAAATATTTTCAAAACGTTCCACTTCTTTCACTCTAAAATTATCAAGCTTATCCGCATCCCTAATAATCTTACAATGTAAAAGCTCCTGCTCTGTTACACCATCTTCAATCTCATACTTATTATGATTATATATAGCCTTACGAATTATATCATCATACTTACTATCATCTACAAAATCCCTAATCATATTTTTATCAAACAACACTTCCACACCAAAATCTGCATGGTCAAAACCTTGGTCATCTAAAAAATCGTTGGTTTGCTTTACTTGTTCAAATCTTCCAATATCATGTAACAACCCAATTAACTTAGCAAGCTCTGTATTTTCTTCGTCTAATCCTAATCCTTTTGCAATATATTCACTTTTATTTACAACTTCATATGTATGCTTTACTTTTAGCATTATATTTCCATCTTCTAAATCATAATCATTTAAATAATTTTTAAAAACTTGTAATGCTTTTTTAAAATCAATCATTTTTGGCTCTCCTTTTAATTTTATTAATTAAATATAGCAAAAAAGAGAATAATATTCAACACTAATTGAACTTATTCTCCTTTGTTTTAAATCACTTTCTGATTTTTTATTTTAATTAACCCATCCATATTAATATATTACTTGATATTCTTTTATACTAATATTTTAAAACTAATCCTCTATTTCTAAACTCTCTTTTACATTTAATATTTTATATTCAATATCTGCTTTTTCTAGTTCTTTTTTTAAGTCTTCAATATTAGGATTCATAAATCCTAGTGGATGTTCAGTATGAATTGGTAATACTAATTTAGGATTAATATCTTTTGCAAACATTACTCCATCAATTATTCCTAAAGTTAAACCATTACCATTAAATGGCATGCATAGGATATCACATTTATAATCATTATTAAAATTAATAGTATCACTTGTTGTGTATAATCTGTTTTTTCCATCATCTATTATGTATCCTACATTTTCAAATATTTCTCCTTTACTATACTTCATTTTAGTAAAAAATCCATGTATCGCTTTTGTTACTTCAACTTTTATATCATCTAATTGAATTATATCGTTGGCTTTAACAATGTTTGGATTTATTAATTTAACATTGTCTGCTACTTCTTTTGTTGTATAAAGTTTCGCACCATCTCTATTTATTATATTATTAATTGCTTCTGCATTACAATGATCACCATGTCTATGTGTTACTAAAATATAATCGATATTTGACCATTCTTTTAATAACGATTCATCATATCCTATATTACCAGGATCAACTAATATTCTTTTTTGATTTGCTTCTATTAATAAACAAGATTGATTGTATTTTGTTACTTTCATTATAAGACCTCCTATGAATTATTTATTAGTTATCATCTTAACATTTTTTTATTTTTTTTACAACAACACTAATTGAAATTATTCAACTATACATTTTTCTATGTCAATTGACCCCGTCTTCTTTGACAAGATCCGTATAAAAAATAATCTCTTTTCCCATCTTCTTTGCATACTCAATTTCTAGCTTCGTACTATCTCCAATATAACCATTCACATTCACAACTAATATAGCATCCGACAATTCTATTTTTTTAAAATGAGACTCTTTCAATTTTATTAATTGCTCCTCGGTTCTTTCATAATTTTCTAAAACAGGATACACTGGCGTAATAATACAATTTCCTTCTAATGCCATTTTCTCTGCAATTATCATCATTTCTTTTTTAAATTTTAAACTTCCACATAATGTTATTATTTTCATTTAAATTCCTCCAAAATTTTAGTATTTATCAATGCCTGTGCCATTTTCTAAATATACTTGTATTTGTCTTATTATATGTGGAATATTATAATTTCCACCAAACTTTGAATTATCTAATAAATCATCATTTATAGTTACCCATTCTAATTTATTTTTTTCTTCTACTAATTTTACATCATGTTTTATAATGCCATAATAAACTTGTAAATTATTTCCATATTTAAAATAATTCAAATCCATAAAATGATCTAATTCTATATCTTTATTAGATATTCCAGTTTCTTCAAATAGCTCTCTATATGCAGCCTCGTCATTAGTTTCGTTTTCTTCTACTTTACCTCCTACAAAATTATATAATCCTTTGTAGGGATTTTTTGATCTGATACAAAAAAGTGCTTTTTCTAAATTGGTACTAAAAACTACAATTAAATTTAATTTTCTCATATCTAGCTCCTTTATTTTAGTATTATTAAAATTTATAACTATTTTTCTTTTTTGCAAATTATATCATATCAAAGAATTTTTTTATATAATTTTTTAACTATATACATTTTCTATGTATATTATCTTATGAAAAAAAAGTAAACAAAAATATATTTATTTTGCCTACTTCTTTTTTAACTTTTATATACAAAACACAGCATACAACGGCACTGACTTTATATTATTTTCAAATCCAAAGTTCTTCTCAGAAATTCTAATAGCATATTTGGGATTGTATGTTTTCATATATAAATCTAAACTTCTAGCTTTTGTATGCACACTTGTTCTTACTTCTATTGGAACTATATCTATATCTTTTTGAATTAAAAAATCAAGCTCTGCTTTTCCATCTGATTCCCAGTAGTATGTTTCATACCCTTTGATTCTTAATTCATTTGCCACATAATGCTCTGTAAGTGGCCCCATTGCTATCATTGTTGGTTGCTTAGTTAAGTCTATTTGGTATAATGGATATCTTGCTTTATTTACGAATAATCCAACATCGCTCATATATAATTTAAATGATGCTAAATCTTTATGCATTTCTAGTGGGAGTTCTGATTTTGCTTTATACACTTGATTTACTATACCACTATTTTTTAACCACAATATTGCTTCTCCAAATATACTTGATGTTCCACCTCTTGAAATGACTTTATATTGAAATTTTTGATTATCTTTTGCAAGTTGCACTGGAATAGAATCAAATGCTGATATTATTCTATTTGATAGACTATTACTTGCATATTTTGTCATATCTCTTTCATATGATTGTAATATTTCTGATTGAATATCTATTGTAGAAATTATTTTTTGTTCATCTAAATATATTTGAACCGCTTCTGGCATTCCGCCTACAACTAAATATGTCCTATATAATTTTAAACATAATTCGTGAATATCTGAATCCATTCTTTCATTACTTTCATAATGTTCTTGTATTTCATTAATTAAAGTTTCTCGTCCGATGGCTATTAAAAATTCTTTAAATGATAATGGATACATATTAATCATTTGAACTTTTCCTACTGGAAATGAATAATTTTCTCTATTTATTGCAATACCAAGTAGAGATCCTGCTGCAATTATATGATATTCTGGTGTATCTTCACAAAAATATTTTAGTGCTGTTAATGCTCTTTCATTTGCTTGAATTTCATCAAAAAATATTAATGTTTTTCCAGGAATTATTTTTTCTCCATAAAATAATTCTAATTTGTTTATTACTGATTTGGCATCTATCGTATTTGAAATTTGACTACTTAACTCCTGATTTGTTTCAAAATTTACATATATTAAATTATCATAATATTGTTTGCCAAATTCTTTTACTATATATGTTTTTCCTACTTGTCTTGCACCATGGATTATTAGTGGTTTTCTATTTTTCGATTCATTCCAATTTATTAAATTATTTATTATCTCTCTTTTCATAGAAATCCCTCCTAAGCGAATTATACCATATAAGTTCTAAAAAATCAATTTGTACTAATATTTTTCGGAACTTATACGGTATTTTGTCTGTTTTTTACAATTTTATTCATCTTATCTTGCAAAAAAGCTAGAATCATTATTATATACTTTCGGCTCTACTTTATTTAATCTATTATTTCACAACCCACTCTCTATTCTTTTTTCCATTTTTTCTTTCTATCAACCCTTTTTCCTGCATTTCTATCATACGCGTTTTAACAGTTCTAACAGATTTATTAATTTGCTTTGCAATCTCATCCTGCGTTATTGCTCTATTAACTTTCAATATATTAATAATCGCTTGTTCTTCTAAAGTGCAATTTTTACACTTTAAATCTTCATCATTTGCACTTTGGTTATAATCTATATGAGTATATCTATTTTTTAATTCATACTTTGATTTTGTTAATAAATTATGAAAGAATTTTTCTAAAAATATTGTATCTTCAAATATATTTTTTTCAAAATTTTTATAATTTGCTCTTACCAATGAATTTCTAAAATACCAAGAATTTTCAGCAAAAACATCATCATTAATATTAAATCCAAAAGTTCTTAAATATTTTATTATAAATACTGCTGTAGTTCTTGTATTTCCTTCGCAAAATGGATGTACTTGCCAAATATTTGATGTAAATCTGCATAAATGTTTTATTGATTCATCTAAACTCAAATCTTTGTATGAAAAATTTCTTTCTTGTTCAAAATCATAACTTAAAGCATCTCTAATAGTTTCGTATGACGAATATATTACTGTATCACCATTTAATACCCATTCTTTTTTAGTAAAATTATAATCTCTAAAAAATCCTGCAGCCTCATATATATCTGTAAATAATCTTTTATGAATATTTAATAATTCTGCTATAGAAAAATTAAATGTTTTTTCACTTAATATTTCTGTTATTCTAACAGCAACTTTGTCTGCTTCTTCATTATCTTCTTTTTCAAAATTTTTTCTACTGTCTAATGATTCATAATATTGATTAATTCTATCTTTAACCTCATGAATATCAATATTTCCTTCAATATGCTCTTTTGCAGTTTTTATTAAATATTTTGAAGGTTTTAAACCATCTACATCTTGTAAACCAATCGCAGTTTCCCATAGTTTAGTTTTTTCTATTTGATTTGGTTCACCTTGTTTTATATATTCAGATAATTCTAAATTCCAATCATTTTTCTTATCCATATTGAACCTCCTACATATATATTATACTCCATTTCTTGTATAAAATCAATTTTAAAGTGCAATTTTTGCACTTTAAAACACAAAAATTGCACTTTATTTAGGACGGTTCTTTCCTCTGCATTAATTAAGAGCAACTCACATCGTTCGAACTCTTAATTAATTTTCCATTTTTTGGAAAAAGGGACAGAGCAAAATTTTTTATTACATATTTTTAATTCTTATAAAAACATTCTAAATTTTAAACAACCTCTATCTCATTTACATCTTTATCCACTTCAACAACAATCAACTCCGCGCCCATTACAGATAACCCAATTTCTCCATAATTATTAATAACATATTCTATAAAAACTTTATTATTTTCCTTTTTTGCATAATTAATTTGAACTTTTTGACCTGAAGATGTTAAACTTACATATACTAAAGCTAAAGATTTATTTTGGAAAAATTCTTCATTATATTTAGATAGCTCTTCTGAGACTTCTGGAATAAGTGAAGCTCCAATATATGGACCATCATCTATATATACCATATCAGAATTTAATTTTTTGCAATAATTTTTTAATTCATCATAACTCGAAATTATCACTTTTTCATTTTCTTTTTCCCCTGCAAATTCATAGTTATAATGTGTTGATTTTATCTCTGCTTGATACTCAATATTTTTTGGCTCTTCAGTTTTATTATTATTCTCCCTATCCACTATACTTCCACATCCCGTTATTACAAATAATGTCATCAATGTTATTAAAATTAATATACTATTTTTTATTATTTTTTTCATAAAAATCTACCTCCATTTATTAATCTATATTTTTTCTAATTTTTTTGCTATATGTCAATTAAGCACGTCTCCATTGACACGATTAACAAATGTCAGTTAACTTATCTATACTGCAAAAATCTATTTTTAAATTTCTATTATTCCTCATATCCTTCAAATAAAACCATTTATTTTTAATTTCATCATCCCCTAAAATTATTACAAACGGAATATTTTCTTTATTTGCAAAACTTAAGCTCTTTTTTAATTTTTTATTACACATTTCTATATCAACCTTAAACCCTAAATTTCTAATATTATTTGCTAATTTTAAGCACTCTATTTCAGTATTCATTGGAATTATAAAAATATCTACTTGTGACGAATTTTGAAATTTTTTATTATCTTTTAATATTTCAAAAAGAGCTGTTAATCCAAAACTAATTCCAACTGCTGGATAAAGTTCTCCGTCATCTATGAAGTCTGTAATTATTTTATCATATCTGCCTCCACCGCCTATGCTGCAAGATAACTTTCCATTTTTTTCGTATACTTCAAAAACAGTTCCTGTATAATAATCTTGACCCCTTGCTAGTGAAGAAGAAAATTTACAGTATTTTGCTAAATTAAGATTTTCTAAATAATTATTTAAATTATTTAATTCAGCTAATCCTAATTTTAATTGTTCATTTTGTGTATTACTAAATATTTTTTATTATAAATTATTACAAATATATATTATTCGTCTAAATTCCATAATCCTAAATGACCTTTTGCTTTAATCGGATTATTTAAAATTTTTATATTCTCCAACTTCCATGCATACCCCGTCCTATTTCTAGTAGCTCCATAAACTAATTCATTTTTATTTATTAATTTATTTTCAAATTCTTTAGTAACAGGAATACAATCAACTATTTCTGCTGCTCCAATAATAAAACCTAGATTATATTCTAGTTTTAAATCTTTAAATCTTATTATATTTTCTTTTTCTACATTTTTACTTGCGTGTATTAATATTTTTCCTCTATAATTAGTTTTCCACGACCTAAATTCATAATCTTTATACCCATTTATTATTAAGCTAGCCCATGGTTCTCTAATACTTAAAACTTTCATTTTTATCCCTCTACTACTCACTAAAAATTTTCTTATTCTTTAACATACATTTTTTTAACTTTTAATATTTTTAATTATAAAAAAATTTTTGTTCCATGTCAAATTCCCCGTTACTATTAACATATATTTTCCATTCTTTAATATACTTTTTTTAAACAAAATTTATATCTAATAACTTATTATAAGGCCTTATCTCTTTATTAACCACAATTCTAGTAACTTTATTACCTATGTCAATTGACCCCGTCCCCATTGACAAAAATTTTCAAAAACATTTTACGACAAAATTCTTGCGTAAAAGATTATTTTAATATATCCTATATACAATGGAGGTAAAAAAAATGAACGTATCAGATTACAAATGTTTATCATGCGGTGCCAATATGCGCTTTGATCCTACGACTCAAAAGTGGGTTTGCGATTATTGCGGAGCCTCATATACAAAAGAAGAAATAATCAAAGCTTACGGCACAGATGAAAATTTAAAAAACGAAACAGAACAAAAATTAGAATCAGACTACAGTTGCTACAACTGTCCAAACTGTGGAGCAGAAATAATAATGGATGACACCACAACAGCAACATATTGCGTATACTGTGGAAGTAATGCAATTGTAAAAAATAAATTAAAAGGAAAATTTAACCCAACAAAACTAATCCCTTTTAAAACAACAAAAGAAGATGCAATTGCGGCTTTTAAAGCTTACAAAAAAGGAAAATTATTTATGCCAAATGAATTTACAAATCCAATTAACATCGAAAAAATCAGTGGTATATATATTCCATTTTTCATATACGACTGTGATGTAGAATCAGATGTAAACATAAAAGCTACACGTGTACGACATTGGAGTGACAGTTCTTACCGTTACACAAAAACCGATTTTTACAACTTAAGCAGAGCCGCAACTGTTCACTTTGAAAACATCCCAGTAGACGGTGCAACAAAATTTCCAGATGATATTATGAATTCAATAGAACCTTTCAACTATGATGAACTACAAGATTTTTCACCATCGTATTTATCCGGCTTTTTATCAGAAAGATTTGATATAGATAAAAATCAACTTTTCGAAATAGCAAAAGTACGTGCTACACAATCATCTGAGCAAGCAATACTATCACAAGTAACATCATATGCTACAAAAACAATTGAAACTCGAAATCACAAAATAACCGAAAATGACACATCTGAATATGTCTTACTGCCAGTATGGATGCTTAACGTAAAATTTAAAGAAAAAATGTATACATTTGCAATGAATGGCCAAACAGGAAAATTCATAGGAAATGTTCCTGTAGATTGGAAAAAATTCTGGAAATATTGGACATTAATCTTTTCAGGCTCTCTTCTACTAACTTCATTGTTTGTTATATTATTTAATTTACTATAGGAGGTTCATATGAAAAGAAAACTAATTTATATTTTAATAATAGTAGCAATTCTTATGTGCAATATTTCAGCCACTTTCGCAACAAATGTATCAGCATATAATTATTATTCAGATTACTACAACACGGCTAGCATACCTGAAGTAGACTCAAGCGAAAAAGTATATGATTATGCAGATTTATTTACTTATTCTGAAGAGGAAAAACTATTTGAAAAAATAAGCGATTACATAGATACTTACAATATTGATATGGCAATTGTTACAATAGATGAAAACCCAAAATCATCTTCGCAAAGCTATGCAGAAAGTTTTTATACTACTAATGATATGGGAATTGGAGACAATGATGATGGAATTTTATTTTTAATAGATATGGATAACAGAAACATGTGGATAGCAACTCATGGAAGTGCAATAAGTATTTATGATTCATATATAGATCCTATACTTGACGATTGTTATTTTTACATATCAGATGATGAATATTACGAATGCGCTATGACATTTATAGACGCATCTGCATCTTCATACAAAAAAAATAAACGTGCTGGGTGGATAATTGGATTTGCAATAGCTATAGGTATATCAGTACTTGCACCAACTATATTCTGCTTATATAAAAAATCAAAACATAAAGTTGTAAGATTAGCTACACATGCAAATTTATATATGGAAAAATCAACTTTCCAACTAACAAAATCAGAAGACAGATTTTCTCATTCTCATACATCAAGAGTTGCGAAATCAACAAGCTCTAGCTCTCGCGGCGGAAGTGGTGGCAGAAGCTTCGGTGGTGGAGGCCGCAGTTTCTAAGAGAACAAAAGCGGACATATTTAAATTCGAATCTGTTTATGTCATTTTTTCGTCCGCGTCTTTGTTCGTGCGCCAATTTTTGCAAAAAATTGTGTGCAATGTTTAGCGAAACATTTATTATATAATAAAAGCGGACATCTTTGAAAAAGGGGACGCGTTAAAAATTCATGATGCATTTTTAACGCGTCCCCTTTTTCAGCCTTTAATAACTTCTTTTAATATTCTAATCTCCTCATTATAAATTCTTTTATATTTGAAACTCCCTCACTTGTCACAATTTATATATTGTAATATTTTTCCATATTTGCAATTTCTTCAACACAATTCATCAATCTATAATTTTCAATAGCTTTTTTAATATATTCATCTTTTAATTTATCATCTTTTTTATACGAATACATCATCGCTCTATATTTAAAATATTCCGCTTCATTTCTAACATCTTTATAACTTTTTGTATTAAATAATTTTTCACATTTATTAAGCTCTTGTCCAATTCTTTCAAGTAAATTACTATCTTCAGTTTGCTTTTTTAAATTTTGTATTAAAACCCCTATTAAAAGCAATTCATAATCTAGCTCTGCTCTTACAAAATTTTCCTTTTTCATTTGAGTGATTTTTTCTTCAAGCTCTTTACAAATCTTTTCTGAATCATTTTCTATATATATATATGATCTTGTTATCCATAAATCATTTACTAAATTTCTATATGAACTTACATATTTTGAATAATTCTTTTTATTATAATTCCAAATATCATAACTTTGAGTATACTCACCTCTACAATTATATAAATATAAAGCTCTAACATGATTATATAAACACATAATTCTTTTGTTAATACTATCTTCATTTTCTTTTACAATTTCACTTGCTAGTTGTAAATATTTTTCCGCTTCCTCAGTATTTTTTGACTTAGAGCAAATATTAATATAATCACATAATCCCTCAAGTTCTTCATTTATATTATTTATTTTTCGTGCTAAACTCGCTCTTTTTAGATGAAGAGACGCTTCGCCTATACTCCACATTCCACGCACATAAATATAATATTTAAGTTCCTTTACAATACTAATGTATTCTTCATTCATTTCAGCATTTTTAAGGTATTCTAATACTTGTAATACTATATTCCACTCATCTAATTCATCTAATAATTTTAATTTATCTAAATCATTATAACATTCACCAATATATGTTGTTAAATTAATATAGAAATTCGCTATTTTATTCAAAAATAATTTATTATTAAAATTTTCCTTATTTTCATACTGTAATACCAATATTCTTATCATATTGTTCATACTTATACGAGGATTATTTGAAATTATAGGATTTAATAAATCATTTTCATAACATTGTTTTAATGCTTCTTTCCATTCATTAGCTGTTACCTGTATAGAACATATTTCTGCAACAAGTTTTATAGAAACAGAAGTATTAAATTTTGCACTTACTAAAAGAATCTGCTTTGCTAAATTGTTTAGATTTTCCCATCTTTCATAAATTATTTTTGAAGCTAATTCCTCATATTCTTCTATTTTGTAATCTGTATATCTTTTTATACAATCATTAAATGTAATACCTAATTTATTATCTTCAATCATTTTTCTTAATACGTATACTGAAGCAAATGGAAAGCCTCCTGTTAATTTGTATAATTCATTAACAATTTCTGGTGAATTTTCTATAATAGACGTGTCTTGTTCATTTAATTTTAGCATTTGCTCAAACTCATCTTTTTGTACATAATCATTTGTACAAAATACTTTAGAATAAAAATTTAATTTTTCTTCATACTTTTTAAAATTTTCAGAAGAAATTATTATTATTTTAATTTGTTTTGCAATTTCTTTTATAATTTCAATTGTTTCTTCTTCAATGCAGATATTATCAAAATCTATTATTAGTATTGATTTAGTATCTTGCAAAAATTTAAAACATTTTTCTTTTTTCACCTCTTCATTTAATTGCTCTATATCTGAAAAAGCAATTGAGGATATTGCATCTATGATTTGTTTAATTTGATTATCAACTAACTTTATATCAGCCCATACTATATTATCATATACATTTTTGTTAATTACATCATTAATATATGCCATAACAGATTTTGTTTTTCCACTTAGTTTATATCCATATATATATGCAATATTTACATTATCTTTTAATAATGAATCTAAAAAATTTGTTAGTTTTTTTGGTCTTATTATACTGGTCAAATCTTGAGGAATTACATTTGTTTTTGTTTTTAATTTTGCAGTTGAATCTATAATTACAGCATTTGATGCTTGTACATATTCTTTTATAAATTCTTCTATAAACTGTTCTTCTACTTTTACTAAATTGCAATATTGAACAATTCCTTGCACAAAACTAGAAATATCTTTTGGAATTGTACCAGTTAAAAATTTACGAATACTTACTTCTGAATAATATGTGTAATCTGCAAGTCTTGAATAAATAAAAATTTTACTTGATATTTCACCTTTTATTTCATTTTTTTCTATAGCTATTTTTATTTGTTTTATCATTTCATTTAAAAGATTTGATCTTTTTTCTTTTAAAATTATTTCGCTATTCATAACTCCTCCTAAATAGAACAAAAGCGGATGTTTTTAACATTGTATCTGTTTATGGCATTCAATTATCCAATCTTTGTTCGTACGCCAATTTTTGTAAAATTTCGTGCGCAATAGTTTTCTATAATAAGAAAACGTTAATGGTTCAATTTTACTAAACATTTGAACTTTCTTTTGAAAATAAAATTTTAATTTAGTTTCTCTTTGTGTTGCGAAACAAAAAAAGTTTTATAGTGTTTCCTATTATAGAAAATATTACCATAATTATAGCATTTGTTATTCGCTTTGTCGATTTTTCTGCGCAAATTGATATTTTCTTTATCAATTTGATACTTTTTATATGTCGACTACTTTTTTGTACACTTTTATAATTTGTTTATGAAAATTTTTTAACGTATATAAAATTCATTTTATGTGTTTATTCAATTGATTCTTTAATTAGGAGGGAAAACATATGAAAAATCTGACTTTAAACGACCCTACTCAGCAAGCAGTATTAACGCATCTTTCTGAAACTGAAAGATTGCTTTCGCAGGTTGCAACTAAGCTTTCTGGAAGACCTAAGCATGCTGAGATTATTGCAATGCCGGATTTAGGAATTGCACACAATTGTACTCGTATGTGTGGAGGATTTTTTACAGGAGCCCAGTATTCTTGGGATAGTGATGTTCCTTTCATTCCTGTGGACGCTACAGTAAATGTATGTGGAACAGCTTTGTTCAAAGTAAAAGGTGAAATGTCTATCGAAACTTTTTGCGAAAAAGTAAAATCGGTTCTGGCTGATACGTCTAAGTACACTTGGAATTATACTGCTGGAAACCATTTTGCAAGTCTTGTAAAATCTAATGGTGAATATGGTTTGCCTTCTGGATACTATATGATTGTTCACGCATCTGCTAATGAATTTAAATATAATGACGAAATGGGGCTCTACCCTACTTCTACTGTTTGGTACAATTCTGATATCCAGATTGAATCAAATGGTTCAAGATATCTTCGTTATATCTATGGTGATTCTGCAATTCGATTCTACGAAATTGCTAAAAACCTGATTGAATTCAACACAGAAAGAAACAGGTATTTTGTACGTTCCGTATTAGGCGATATGTTTGATGAAGAAATTCTTAGTATCCAGCATTACGGAATGCCTAATGACCATACTGTATGTATTGGTGCACAATGGGAAAACAAAATCTACACACTTCTTACTGCACCTGGTAAGCCAATTTATCTTATTAAACCAACAAAGGATTTTTATGGATCTCCACACGGTTTTGGACTTGAATTAAAGCATCCAGAAATAACTTACACCCCAAATGGAATTTCTTTTAGCAGAAAAAACTTTTCTATGGGAGAAAGCATTTCTATTGGTCATGATGCGTTTAATAGATGTTCGGCAGATCCTGACAAGCTTCATGATTATGTTTCAAAAATCTTGTCAGTTTGTCCAGGTGATATTGTAGGAAAACTCCACCAGATTGTTTCGTTTTCAAAAGACGGACTTAAAATTTGGAATAATATTTAAGAAAGAGGTTGAAATTATGAGAATCACATTCATTCGCCATGCTGAAACCACTTTAAACGATAAGAATTTGTTCAGTGGTATTACTGAGGTGGACATTACTTCTGATGGACATAAAGCAGCTAAAGAACTGGCAAACAGCGATTACTTTTTAGCAGGTTTTGATGCATACTATGTATCTCCACTAGTAAGAACATCTCAAACTCTTGAGGCTATGTACCCTGGTGTTAGTCCCATTATTGATTCACGAATTACAGAAATCAGTTTGGGTGATTGGGAAGGCCTTGAAAAAACATCGGTTGATCAGGGCCTTAGAAAGGATTTTCTGGCAGGTCTTTACACTCCGCCTGGAGGAGAATCTCATGAAGATGTGTGTAACAGATTGAAAAGTTTTACATCAGATGTGTTTAAAAAATATCCTGACAACGCATCTGTTCTAGTCGTAACACACGGAGGAGTTATTCGCACTCTAAAGAGAATTTGGAATATTGATACATCTGAAAAAACAAAGAATTTGGGATATATAATCCTTAATTCTGACATTCTCGAAACAGTTTAAGGTTAGTTTAAATATATGGCACCAGCAATAATATAAAAGCTGGTGCCTTTGTTTTATTTAGTATATAAAATTAGATTTTAATATTATATATTTTCAAGGTATTGATTCTGGTGATAAATATAGCGATTTGCAAAGAACAATTATTGTATTATTTTTAGATTATAATTTAGATTAAGGAACTATAACTACATGATGTATTTTTAGTCCCTTAATTCATCCTAAAGCAACATCCAATATCATCATAATAACAAATCCAATTGCAACACCGATTGTACCAATGTTTGAATGTTCACCTGCTTGTGATTCTGGTATTAGTTCTTCAACCACAACATATATCATTGCACCTGCTGCAAATGATAATAAATATGGAAGAATTGGTACTATTGTATTTGTTAGTAATATTGTAATTACTGCACCTATTGGTTCAACTATTCCAGATAATGCTCCATATAAAAATGCTTTTGGTTTCGATACACCTTCACTTTTTAGTGGCATTGAAATAATTGCACCTTCTGGAAAATTCTGGATTGCAATTCCTATTGCCAAAGCTAATGCTCCTGCTATTGTAATTCCTGTATTTCCAATAATAGCTCCTGCAAATGTTACTCCAACAGCCATACCTTCTGGTTGAGTCTAATTTAGAATGTAACTATCCTTAATCTTATTTAATTTTCCAAAATTAAAATATATATCTATTTCTTTATTTTGATGTACTTCAATTCTATTTATAAGTAACTTCATTAACTCTGGTGTAGGCTTTTCTAACGACAAATATTCTTTTATTATTTTTTTAATATCTTCATCTTTATTATCCGCCACATCATTTTTCATTTTTTCTAATTCTATATACTCTTTTTCTTTTTGCTTTATATCTTCTTGAAACTTATTATATAATCTATCATACATAGTTTCAGTTATCTTATTTTCAAGCTTATCTATATACATTTTATCTATATTACCATTTATAATAAGTATATCTTTTTTTATTTTATCTTGTAATACACTATAATCAACAGCCGATTTGCTATTTTTCATATTTAGCTTAATTTTTCCTTCATCTATTTCTTCAAAAAATTTTCTTAAATATTTAAGTATTGTGTTTTCAAACTTTGTATAATTAAATCCATGTGCAGTACAAACCTTTAGTTTTGAAAATCTACGATAATAACTACAAATCATACTCCAATTATTTCTATCTTTTTTCACACCAATTTTGTGTTTGCATTCGTAGCAAACCATTAATCCATCTAAAAGAAAAAAATTCTTCTTTTCTGCTCTAGTGTAATTTTGAACTATTTTCATTTTCTGTATTGTATCAAATTTGGCTGGTTCAACAATTGGCTCATGAGTATTCTCAACAATATACCATTGTTCTTCTGGATTTTGCCTAAGTTTTCTATTTTTATAACTTATTCTACTTCTCTTATTTTGAACTGTTACACCTTTATAAACCGGATTTACCAATATTCTCTTTATTGCTTTATTGCTCCAATATGTAAATTCATTGTATCTTAATTGATGTGCTGTAGGAATATTATTATCATTTAAACAATTTTTAATTGCCCCTACACTTTTACCTAAATATGCCATTTCAAAAATCTTTCTTACAATTTTTGCTTCTTCTTCACAAATTACAAGTTTGTTTTTATCATTTGAATCTTTAGTATAACCAAGTGGTGTTTTGCCACCTACCCATTTTCCTTGAGATTGCATAGTATGAAGAGCTGTTCTTATTTTTTTAGATAAATCTTTGGAATACATATCATTTAATATTGATTTAAAGGGCGCTATATCATTATTTCCATTATTTTCTGAAAATGTATCTATTCCATCTGTAACAGAAAGATATCTCACATTATTTTCAGGGAACCATTTTTCAATATATTCTCCTGTTTCTATGTAATCACGACCTAGACGAGATAAATCTTTTGTTACAACCATATTTACTTTTCCTAAATTTATATCATTTATCATTCTCTTAAAATCTGGTCTATTAAAGTTCGTTCCTGTATATCCCGGATCAATGTAAATATCTATTAAATCATAATTTGGACCAAGCTTTTTTACGTATTCTATAAGTAATGCTTTTTGATTTGTAATACTCTCACTTTCATCGTCCCCTCTATCTACATCTTCTTTAGATAATCTTATATAAATGGCTACTTTATACATTGCTTTAATTATTTCTCCAAGCATTTTTCCTCCTTCCACGCCTAGAAAAACAATTTGAATTCATGATGTTATTATAACGTTGTTTTTATGGAATCACAACTATTTAACACTAATTCAAATTCTTATTTTTAGCGTTAGTTTTGAAAAGTGCTTGTTTTGATAATAGAAAGTATATAATCAGCTAACATTTTTTCAATTTCTTCTCCATTTTCATTAAAAAATAAATTAACTTTAAATTCTCCTTCCATTAAAAAACCGCCCTTCTTTTTTTAGTAATTTTTATCTTATATAAAATTACTATGTATAGAAAATATTTTTTATTCACTTTTTTAAGTGTCAAAAACGGAGAGCTGTTTTTAGCTCTCCGTTTGATATATATTTTCATATTAAGATAATACTATCTTGAATTTTGATAGTCAATGAATGGATTTTGAAAGAATTTTGAAATTTATAATTTGTTTTTAGAATAATTTTAATTTATTATTTTTTACAAACTTTTATTCTTTTACAAAATTGTAATTTACACATAATATAAACAGTTGTTTCTACTTTAAATATTTTTCAACAGAAGTTTGCTCAATTACTTTTTTTCCAAGTAAAGTAATTGCCTGTTTTGGACATTGATTTATACATCTGTAGCACATTGTACATTTCTCATTTGCATTTGCTTTACCATCTTTCATTTGAATATTCTTCATTGGACATATTTTTACACATTTCGAACAACCAACACATTTATCTTTATCAACTTTTAATTGCTTGCTATAATTTCTAGTCTTATAACCGAACCATAATCTCTGTCCAAAAAAACCTGCTATACGATATAAAATACCTAATCCTTCTTTTGGATATTTTCCTTTTTTTATCTCTATAATTGCTTTTTTTATCTTCTTATTAGCATTTTCTACAATTTTCTTATTCTTTTTAAGTGAACGTTTTAATACTTTTTCATCAGCAATACTATCTGGCATTTTCAAGTGTAATCCTCCAGTAATAATTGCTCCATGATGTTTTAATAAACGACCTAAAACACCTGCACCGTCCCCACTAAACAATCCCATTGTGGCAATAATAAAAACTTTTTTCCCATTCCACATATTTGAATTTTTATTTATAAAATCTCTTAAAATCTTTGGAACTGTACTATATTGTACTGGATAACTAAATATAAATTCATCATGATTATTGAGTTGTTCTATAAGTTTTTCATCTTCAATGGAAAAAATAACCGAATCATCATTGTATTGTTGTAAGAATACATCTAATACATAGGTTGAATTACCTGTTCCACTAAAATATATCCCAATCATAACTCCTCCTCTACAGATTACTATTTTTATAATACTTTATTTAATTCATTTATCATTTCTTTTTCATTAAATAATGAATGTTCACAATGTCCGTTTCCTTTAAAACAAATAATACTTGCAGTTGGATAATATTTCTTTATATATTTTGCAGATTTCTTTGCTAACATTTCAGTTGATTTTGTTCCATGATAATAATATATTTTTGTATTTTTAATATTTATATTTTTTGATAATTTAAAATTTCCTATATCATTTATATAATTTATAATAGTTGTATCAGACATATTATCTAAAACTTGTAATAAAAAATTAAGTTTATCTTTTGGTATAATATTATTAACTGCTTGCTCTAATGTTTTTTGTTCTCTTTGTTTAGATTTATGAGTTATATCTATATAAAATTTTATCATAAATTTTCTTATAAAATTATTAGTTGATACAAGTGGTGAACCATCAAATATTACATTCTTAATATTTAGTTTATTATTTTCTAATAAAGTTGCTGTGAAAACTCCACCCATTGACATTCCATAAATTGCATACACTTCACTTCCATAATTAGAAATATAATAATTTTCAAATTCCTTAGCAATTTCTTTAAAAGATTTAAATTCTTCTTTAATTTTAGGATTATGCCCTGGTAATATAGGTACTATAATATGATAATCTTTTTCATAATATTTTATATAATCATCCCATATTTGATAAGGACTTTGAAATCCATGTATCAAAACAATTTTTTTATTTTCTTTATTTCCAAATTCTAATATCTCCATATAATACTCCCACTTTTCTAATATTATTTTTTATACTAATTATAATTTGTTATTATCTATAACATTGAAATAATAGTCATAATAACAGTCATTCCGTTTCCTAATAAATTTCCTATAAAATGTGCTGTCATTGGTACATATATATTTTTAGTCTTAATATATGAAACACTTAATGGTAAAGCCCAAATCATAGTTAAAAATATTCCCCATATTGTTAATGAATGTTCCAAAGCATATAAAAACATTCCTATTATAGTTGTAATTAAAAGTATTCCTTTGCTTTTAAAAGAAATTATACTTTTTCTATAAAATGTTTCTTCTACCACAGCAGGTAATAGTATTGTAGATATTGCAAATATTATTAACTTTAACCAACTATCTCTTTTTAATCCAATTGTTCCTGTATTATAATTAGGAAAAACATTTTCTAAAATTGTTGTTATTATAAATGCTAACATAAAAAGTAGTGCTGTAATTATTACTTGTTTCCAAAATTTTTTTCCACTTTTTATATTATTTAACCATTCTTTAAATGAAAACTCTTTTTTTATATAAAAATATATTAATAGAAACATATAAAAAAGAAAGTTAGTATAGATAAAATATTCCTTTGGTATAATAAAACAAGACACTACAAATATTATTTCTATTATAATTGGTATTATATTTAATTTGATATATTTATTCATTATTTTGCTCTCCAATCTTTTCAACAAATTACTATATTCTTTAATAATTATACTAAAAGAACAAATGAATTTCAACGCCCTTTTGTCCTTTTAATCAATTTTAATATCATCCTATTTAATATAAAAATAAAACATTCGTTATTAAAACAAAAATTTCTAACGGCAGGAAAGTGATACAGAGTGTATCACTTAAACACATAGAAAGACAAGCTTTCTAGTTCTCTGCCTTTAGCAAAAAAGTTCGGAAGAAATGCAGTACAGTCCGTCTTGGAATATTAGACTTTTTATTTAAAATGTTTATTTTCCATATCTATCTATTATAGAAAATACTACTTTTTTATAAAAAATACAGAATTTATGCAGAACTCTACACTATGTAGAGCTTCAATATTTCTTTCGCTTTTTATTTAAATGCAAAAAGCCAGTTATTTTCAAACAACTTTAATTACAAAAAAATATAAAATTTGTTTCTACTCTACAACTTCATACCCAGCAATCTTATACCCTTTTAATCTTCTACTATACATTTTCTCTAAAACTTTCATATTATCTAAATAATCATATACAATCACCTTTTCTTTATCCTCGTGTTCTCTATGAAGTCTTCCAACATATTGTATAATTCGCCCTTTCCATGAAACTGGCATTGTTAAAAATAATGTATCTAATCTATTATCATCAAATCCTTCTCCTATTGAACTGCTTGTTGCCAATATTATTCTAGGTTTGTTATTATCATCTGCCTCGTTTATAATTTCTTGAACTTCTTTAGTCTTTTTCTTTCCCATATTTCCTTTATATATAACAACTGGTACATTTAACTCTTCTAAACTTTCTTTTAAAATTTTCAAATGTTGTATTCTTTCAGTTAAAACAATAGGTACTCTTCCTTGCTGTACACAATTCTTTATATCCTCTATTATCATGCTATTTCTAAAAACATTATTGCACATATCATTTAAGATTTCTGAAATCTGTATTTTATCTTTTTCTTCAAGCGCTATATATTTATAATTGGTCTTTTTTACAACAACTGTATGTTCCATTTTTTTGTTTTGTTTTAGTTGTTTATTACTTACTCTAACCCTTATATCACCACACTGCATATATATTATCTTATGCCAACCATCTTTTCTTGTAGGAGTTGCAGTTAATCCATATACATTTTTGCTTTTTATAGACTTCAAAACGTTTTCAAAACTAAATGCAGCGACATGATGGCATTCATCAACAATAACTAAACCATATCCTTTTATTAATTCTTCAACATTATCCTTTTTAAATAAAGATTGAAAACTTGCAACATCTAATTTTCCATTAGGATTTTCCTTGCTTGCTCCTATTTGACCTATATCTTTTTTATTTATATCTAAAAAATATGATAATCTTTCTTTCCATTGTTCCAGTAGATTATTTCTATTAACAATAACTAATGTATTAGTTTTTAGCTCTGAAATAATTTTAGCTCCAACAACAGTTTTTCCAAAACCTGTAGCAGCACATAACACACCTGTATCATGCTTAAGTAATTCTTCCATTGCATTTTCTTGCTTTTTATTTAATTTTCCATTAAATTTATAATCTGTTTCAATGCCTTTTTCTCTTGTATCTTTTATAATCAATTTCACATTACTTTTTTCACATACTTCTTTTATCTTGTCTAAACAACCTCTTGGTAAAATTAGAAATCTTTCGTCTTCTTCAAAGCAACTTATTATTCTTGGTGTAGTTTTATAAAATATTGGCATTCTTAATTTTTGTAATTCATAAAATTTAGGATTGGTAAAGCTAGCCAATCTCTTCAAGTATGTTATTTCGTTTGGCAATAATTTCAATTTCTTAATATATATTTGTTTATCTAATATACAATCAACATTATTTATAAATATAATGTCTTTTAAATTTTCTTCTTGCGGAATTTCATCATCAGAAAATTCCTCTGATTGTGGTTCTTTATAATCATCTTCCTTATATTTTTCAACAAAATCATATATTTCATCATTTGTCATTCTTTTTATATTTGATAAAATTTCTAATTGATTTTTTTCTACTTCAAAATACTTATTAACAAAAACTGTATTTCCATTTTTACTACATTCACCTTGAAACGGTAATGCTATTAAGTTTCCAAATCCTCCTTTAGGCATAGTATCTTGATTTGGTAATAGTCTATCATATGAATTTAAATCTAATGACTGTTTCTCCATTGTTTTTGTTAAAAGTATATTTCCCATTTTTCGTGCCATTCTAGCAGAAATACTTTCTTCAAAGAAAATCCAAGCATGTGCACCATTTCCGGAACGCGAACGTTCTACATATAACGGTATATTTAATTCATCGCATGTATTCCAAAAAGCAATAACATCTTTTTCATATGTTTTTTTATCAAAATCAATTACTAAAAAATTGCATAAATCTCCATGCAGTAATGGATATATTCCTACTGTTATTTCACCTTTTAAATGCTTTAATATAATATCTTCTGTTAGTGGTATCAATTCTCTATATGCACATTCATTACATTTAACTCTTGGTTTATCACACTTGTATGTGCTAAATTCATTTTTGCATACTGGTGAATAACCTGATTTTCCTGTTTTGTTACTTGTCCAACGTTTAGCATATAAATCGGTTCTTCCTTTAAATACTTGCATAAATATTTTTAATTTGTCTTCATTTGAAATAACTTTTGTTTCAATCGGTTTACTAATTTCTTTTTCTTCTTGTTTTCCATATATTTTTTCTTTTAGTTCTTTATTTTCCTGTTCCAATTTTTGAATCATTTGTATTAATTCTTTTTTATCTAATTCTTCTAACAAAGTTATCTCACCCCTCTTAATTGGCTTATATTATATACTATTTGCATTATTTTTGCAAATTATGTATAGATTATCCCATACATATATACTAATTTTGAGAAATAAAATAAAAGACGAAACTTTAATACACTAAGTTTTGTCTTTTATTTTTTAACTTTTCTTTATTTCCTATTTTATGCAAAAAGCAGCATATAAAGGAATTGATTTAATATTGTTTTCAAACCCGAAATTCCTAGTTGAAAATCTTATAGCATATTTTGGTTTAAATTCTTCTACATACATATTTAAACTAACAGATTTTACATTGCTACCACTTTTTACTTCTATTGGTATTATTCCATCTTCAGCACTATATAATGCAAAATCAATTTCTGCATTTCTGCCGGAAGTCCAATAATACAAAGACTCTCCTTGTGATGCCAATTCTTGTGCTATATAATTTTCAGTAATTGCACCTTTATATATGAATGTTTTATCAAGCATAATATCAGGATATCTAATTTCACTCATACATGTAAGTATACCAACATCACTTAAATAAATTTTGAACATATCTTCATCTATATAAACTTTTAGTGGTATTTCCATTCTTTTAGATTTATGATTTATTAATATTAATTTTGATGCAACAAGCCAGTCAATTGCACTTTCATACTTTCTTTTTCTTGCATTTTCATCACTTGGATCTATAAAACTATATTTAAAATTTTTATTATCTTTAGCTAATTGCCCCGGAATATTTTTATATACCTTTTCAATTTTAGTTGCCTCCAACTCACTAGATACATACTTTTTCATATCTGCAATATATGAGTCTTTAATGTCTTCTATAATATGTGAATCAAACTTTAAAATATCTAAATCGTTTTCAACAAAGTTTTTTACAGCTTCTGGCATTCCTCCAACACATAAATATTGTCTATATAAAGTAATTGCCTGTTCGTGTGCATAATCTGGCATTGGAGTCATATTAGAATAACAATCTTTTATTTTATCTCTAAGCATTTCTTTGTTTGTAGCAAGTAAAAATTCCTCGAAGTTCATTGGATACATGTATTCCATTCTGATTTTTCCGACTGGAAATGATCCTTTAAATCTATTAATTTTAACACCTAGCAAACTACCTGCACATATTATTTTATATGGTTTTTCTGATTCATTAAAATACTTTAGTGAAACTATACAATTTTCACTTTCTTGAACTTCATCAAAAAAAATTAATGTTTTTTCAATATCTATTTTTTTACCGAGATATAATTCTAATTCACTTATGATTTTTTCATCATCTATTGTTTTTTCAAATATATCTTTTACTTCTTTGTTTTTTTCTAAATTAAAATATAAATATTCATCAAAATTATTTTTACCAAATTCTTCAATAATGAATGTTTTTCCTATTTGCCTAGCACCTACAACCATTAATGGTTTTTTCATACCTGTTTCTTTCCAATCTTGCAGAGTTTTTTCAAAAAATCTTTGCATATTATTCCCTCCATTCAAATTAATTTTATCATATACTTAATAATAAATCAATTGTTACTGCCACTTTTTGCAGGTATAATTTCGACATTATTGCCACTTTTTGCGGGTATAATTTTGATGTTATCGCCACTTTTTGCAAGTATATTTTTATAAACTTTCCAAACTTTGTACTATATATTATTCTATACTTTTGTTTATACTATTAATAAAAACTCCATTTTCGGAGTTTTTATATGTTTTTTTATAAATTCAAATCATTTTCCCAAGCATTATCACATTTACATTCTACTTTGGAATCTCCCTTCTGGTATGTTGTGAAGTGTTACTGCTAATACCATCATTGTTGTTTTCTTTAATTTAGATTTAACTCCTTCCGGCTTTTTGCTTTCTAAATGTATATGAGGTATTACACTATCTAACACTAGCAAAAATACCATTCCAAGTAGAAAACCAATAGCAGCAGGAATCCATCCTATTATGCCCTGCTCTTCTGCCATCTCTATTGACGGCATTATAAGTGACCAAACAGAAGCAGCAATCATTACACCAGAAGCAAAACCTAAAAGTATTTTTTCTATTTTTTTATTAAGTTTGTTTCTCATAAGAAATACCATTGAAGAACCTAATAATGTTCCGTTTTTCATTGCTTCGCTTACTTCATCTATATTTTATGTTTTATTTTTATCTGTGACAAATTTTACAACATTATCTGTATATTTTCTTAAATATTCAAATCTATCTTCATCACTTAAATCTGAAAGCATCACATCATTTCCGTTTTCATCTTTTTTTATAATTGTTATACTATTTAACACATATCCTTTCGGAATAGGAGTATGGGGATAACAAGAAAATTTAACATCTTAATCCCATTCCAAATATGAATATTTTTCACCATTATATGTAACCATAGAATAATGCCATCTAGCTTTGGCATTTCCTCCCAGTTTATTTATTAATTCTGTATATTTTTTTACAACTTCCTCATCAGTAGCTCTTTTTCCATCCATTCCTCCAAATCTTCTGACAAATTGTCCGGGCTGTTCTTCATCATTTAAACCTTCTATATACAAGGCTTCATCTGTTGTGATAATAATAAACGATTTTCCAGGTATTTTTTTTACATAAGCATCATAATACCCTTTTGCTTTTTTTTCGGCATTTTCTTTGGTAGTTTTCCCATCTTCTTTGATATCAACTATTTCTTCTTTTCCTTCATTATTAACTAGATATCTTTCATATGGGATCTTAGCCAATTCAAATGATTTTTTATATCTTTCATATTTTCCTATATTATTAGTTGGAAAATATACTACTATTTCATTGTCCATTACGTATTCACTCTCCTAAACTCTAAGTACTATTTTGTTATTCAAACTAAATATTTTAATTTATTTTAAATTCTTTATATAGCAAACATCACATGCAAAATGCCCTGTTTGAACTAAAGGTTTTTCTAATCTTTCAAATCCATGTTTTTCATAAAATTTTTGTGCAGCCACCATATTTTCTAATGTTTCTAAATAGCACCTTGTATAATATTTTTTAGCATATTCTAAAGCAATTTTTATTAAATTATGTGCGACTCCTGTTCCTCTTGCTTCTGGTAAACAATACATTTTTTGAAGTTCACAAACATTATAAGATCCATTTAATTTTCCGATTCCCACTCCACCTATTATTTTTCCATTTTCATCTTCTGCTACCCAATATTTACTTCCTTCAGTATTGTAAATTTCAGAAAATCTTCCTAAATCAGGATCTGTCCATGCTGTGCCTTCGTGATTTGCTCCAAATTCTATTAAACATGTTCTTATTACATTTTCTATATTTCTATTATCCTTAAATTCAATTAATCTTATTATATATTCCATTTCCATCTCCCAAATATTTAATCAAATAATTTTAATATTTTCCTAAAATTTTTAAATACTTACATTCATTTTGCAAAATATTTATAACTTCAATAATTTTATCATTTACTTCAATATCTACTAAGAAAATATAATCACCTAAAACTGTTTTTGCTGGTCTTGATTCAATTTTACTTAAATTTATATTGTTTTCATAAAAAATTCCTAAAATTTTATATAATGCACCTGGATTATTCTTAGTTGAAAATATTATAGACATTTTATTTCCTTCTTCATTTTGTTTTTTATTTAAAACCCAGAATTTTGTTTGATTAAAATTGTTATCTTGTATATTTTCATCTAACAGAGTCAAACCATATTCTGATACACAATTCTTATTTGCTATACATGCACTATAATCTTTTTCTTTAATTTCTTTTGCAGCAAGTGCTGTACTTGAAACTTGATTTATTGTTGCATTTTTTAGATTTTTTTCTATATAATTTCGACATTGAGCTAGTGCCTGTGGATGAGAATATACTTCTTTTATTTGATCAAAAGAATATTGTTTATTTGCAATTAAATTGTGATTTATTTTCAATATAATTTCTTTTTTTATGTATATATCATCACATTCTATTAAAGCATCAATAGTTTCTGTTACTCCACCTTGCAAAGAATTTTCTATTGGTACTATTGTTTCTTCAACTTCATTGTTTCTTAAAGCATATATTGCTTCTTTTATTGTTCTATATTCGATAAAATCTTTTGTTTTATCATATTCGCTACAAGCTTGATATGAGAAGGTTCCTTTAGGACCTAAAAAACCTAGTTTCATTTTTATCATCTCCGTTTTATTTATCTTTAATTGTATTCTCCTCTTTTAATAAATTAAAATATTTAATTGAAAATCCTTTTAATTTTTCAAATTTTCCATCTAATTTTTTTATTGTTTCATTGGCTACTTTATAAGCTAAGTCATATTGTTCTTTAGTAATATCATTGCTATCTAAAGCTTCTTTCAGTTCATCCTCATCTACTAATTTTAATTCTCCCAATGAGTTTATTATTATATCTAAATATAAATCATCTATGTATGGAATGCCCGCTTCTGTTATGCCTGTATTTTGTGCAATATCAATAAAACAATCAAAAATTTCATCTTTATCATTTATGCCTACCATAACAGCTAAATTTTTATTATCTTCTGGATATAATTCTAGCCACTTAAAATTATCATTAAAAACTACAATTTCTTTTCCATTTATTATTCTAACTATTTTTTCTTTAACTTTTACTGCTGTTAATAAACTGATATTTCCTTTAAAATCTGGAGTATCAAAATATTTATTTATATATTTTTTCTCTACAACTCTTTTCCAATTAGGAAAATCTGCAAATTTTTGTCTCATACTTTTCTCTCCTATTTAATAAATAACCTATAATAAAAACACTAAATTTTCTATTTTTAGTATCTTTTTTTAGAATACTATATACGACTGGGTCATATTTTGTCAAAAGTTATTTTTATATATAAAAATAACTTTTAATTTTTGTGTTTTATTTTTGTATATAAAAATCAGAAATATATCTAAATATTTTCTCTCAAATTATATTTTTTTATATTCTCAAGTGTTGAAAATCCATTTTTTTGCTTTACTTTTTCTAAAAATACAATTCCATCTAAATGATCACATTCATGTTGTACTAGTCTTGCAAAAAATCCATTTATGTTTTTTATAATTTTTTCACCTTGTTCATTGTAATATGTTAGTTCTATTTCTTTATATCTTTCTACAATTCCTCTTATTACTGGAACACTCATACATCCTTCGTATTGAAAATCAGTTTCATCTGATATATTTTTCCAAGATGGATTTATCATTGCAGTAACCGGAATTTCTTCTGGATTATTATATTTTACATTTTCTTTTTTTGCACCTACAACAATTATTCTTTTATTTATTCCTATTTGCGGTGCAGCAATTCCATAGCCGGTTCCATATGATAGTGTTTCTTTTAAGTCGCTTATAATGTCTAATATTTCTGCATTTATTTTGTTTATATCCACTTCTTCTGAGATTTTGTTTAATACCGAATCTCCAACTTCTCTAATTTTTAATACTTTTCCCATAAATACTTTCATTTTTTTAGATGTATTCTATCAACTAATTGACCTTACTAATTATTTTTACTAATGGCTTCAAATTCTTTTACAAAACTAATTATATCACTATTCACTTGTTGAATTCTTTCATCATTTTCTAGCTCTTTAAAACTGTACCATGTATATTTTATATTATCTATCAAGAATTCTTTTTGTTGCATTATTTGTGGCATATTTTTAATATTTATGTAATAAAAATAATGATGATATTCTTTTTCTTTTTTTGCACTTTCTGAAAATTTTTTGTGTATTTTATCTGTTATATAATTGCAATTTAATTCGTCTATAGATATTTTTAACTTATTAGATGAATATTCTATAATATTTGATATATCGAAATTCGATTTTAGTTTACAATTTAGAAATAAAAAACTATTCCATCTTTCATCATAATATTGTAAAAATTCGTTTTTTTCATTTTTTATAATTATTATTGCATGTGCGTGTTTATTTATTTCTGCTTCTGCACTATTTTGAGAAATTATTTTCATTGCCTCTCCACAGCATTGAATTCCACAATTTTCGCAATTGCAATCTTTTATGATTTTTACAATTGCACCACATTTTTCACATTTTTTAAAAACTGATTCATTTTCCATAAATTTTTCCTCCAGTAAAATTTTTATCTATTTGTATTATATTAATTCTAAATATTAATATCAAGTTCATTTTGTGTTGGATAATGAAATTTATTTTCAACAGGATTTAAACCTACTAGTATCAAAACTTATATTATAATGCGTCTATCAAAATAATTTATATAATTACATTTTATATTCAATTGTAAATAATATTTACATTCTGCAATATCTAAATAAAAACCTATTACTCGACTGATTTAATCATCTATATCAGGATTTTTATCCCAAAAACTGGTGTCATATTCTTGCTTATTTTTTATACATTTATCTATTTCTTGTATCAACTCTTGCTTATTTCCACTGAACTGCATTAAAGGAAACCCTTCTGGAAATATTTTTTCATATTCATCTAACTTTTCTCCCACTTCATCACTTAATATATCTTCATACATTACAATAACCTCCTAAAATTGGTATTTACATTCTACTATATTTAGATTAAAACGGTGGATCAGTGACAATTAAATCAATGCTTTTATCATTTACATTCTACTATATTTAGATTAAAACGCAAATAATTTAACCACATACGATGTGAAAAATGATTTACATTCTACTATATTTAGATTAAAACCGGTATTCCAAACAGTTGAATATTGCATGAATAATATATTTACATTCTACTATATTTAGATTAAAACTTATAGTCAAATACATTAAAAACCCTTGAAACGTATTTACATTCTACTATATTTAGATTAAAACGGTAAACAATATGAAATTATATTTTTAGTAAATAAATTTACATTCTACTATATTTAGATTAAAACGTAATTCGTTAGCTGTACAAAATTCCTTGTATCGTATTTACATTCTACTATATTTAGATTAAAACTCTACCGTAAACGTCTAATTTTCCAATAGTTTGATAATTTACATTCTACTATATTTAGATTAAAACGAAATAGAAAATCAAATAGCAAGATTATATATAAATTTACATTCTACTATATTTAGATTAAAACTGTTTCAGATAAAAATGAAACAGAAAACACAAATAAATTTACATTCTACTATATTTAGATTAAAACAATAGTAGGTACAATGGGATTGCTCACAATAATTGATTTACATTCTACTATATTTAGATTAAAACGAAAAAGATGAATTAGGCAATGAAATACTAAGATAATTTACATTCTACTATATTTAGATTAAAACTGTCTGTATATCCTTTTACCCTAGCCAATTCAGGTATTTACATTCTACTATATTTAGATTAAAACCCAGAATGTTCTAATATTCTTTTATATCTTTTTCTTTATTTACATTCTACTATATTTAGATTAAAACGAAAAACTAAATAAGTGGGTTGGACAATTTACTGCATTTACATTCTACTATATTTAGATTAAAACAAAGATATTTTCTTAATATAGATTTTATTTCTTCTTTTATTTACATTCTACTATATTTAGATTAAAACAAAAGAAGCAGGTTTTTCAAAGGTGGATTGTTTTATTTACATTCTACTATATTTAGATTAAAACGATGAAGATTTTTTTGAATTCGGTTTATTTTTTTCTATTTACATTCTACTATATTTAGATTAAAACTTAAAGCTATTGATAATGCCGAACAGGATAGAATTATAAAAATATTTTTTAAATCTGCTAATCCGTTGAAAATACTGAATATTAAGAATTATATTTGCTAAAAAACCACCAGTATGATAAAATCACCTGTATCATAAGAAGGAAGGTTCTAATAATGGCAAAAC
>JAGALX010000030.1 GCA_017625035.1 Clostridia bacterium | reverse complement strand
TGCTGCCATTTCATCTCTTATTGCTTTTTCTCTTAGATATGCTAATCTTCTTGTTTCTTCGTCTCCTGTTAAATATTCAAGCTCTTCTTCTGCTTTTTTTACATATTTATTATCAATCATACGGATTTCCTCCAAATTTTCTTAAAAACAAAATCATTTGTTGGTTTTAAACGACTCATTTATCACTTCCATTCTAGCATATTTGTTTTTGTTGTTCAATTATTTTGAAAATTTTGTGTATGAATTTACACTTTAGAATGTTACAATTTTAAATTATGTAACCTCTTGAATTTAAAATTTTTGAATTAAATTTTTTATAAAAATCAAATTTCTATGATTGGTATTAAAACATGTTTTTTTGTTTTCGTCAATAAAATTCACATATTTTCTAGGTCAATTTCCCATTTACACAAAAAACTTTTTGTGATATATTTATACAAAATATACGAAAATATTTAGGAGATAATTTTTTATGAATAAATTTATTGAATTACTTTCACCTGTAGGTGATTTTGATTGTTTAAAAGCTGCTGTTCAAAACGGAGCAGACAGTGTTTATTTTGGTGCAGATTCTTTTAGTGCTAGGGCTTCTGCTACTAATTTTTCTTTAGACAATTTACCTCAAGCAATTTCTTATGCAAAAATGAGAAATGTAAAAACACACCTTACTTTAAATACTCTTATAAAAAATAATGAGTTATCTGAGGCTGTCAATATTGCTAAAATAGCTTATGAAGCTGGAATTGATGCTATTATTGTTCAAGATTTAGGTCTTGCAAAATATTTAATAGAAAACTTTCCTGATTTACCAATTCATGCAAGTACTCAAATGACAATTTATAATTTAGAAGGCGCCCTTTTAGCTGAACAACTTGGATTTTCAAGAGCTGTTCTTTCTAGAGAGCTTTCAGTTTCAGAAATAGAATATATTTGCAAAAATTGTAATATCGAAATTGAAACATTCATACATGGTGCTCTTTGTATTTCATATTCAGGGCAATGCTTATTTTCAAGTATGATTGGTGGAAGATCTGGAAATCGTGGAAAATGTGCTCAGCCTTGTAGACTTCCTTATACATTAGTAAAATCGAACTTACACTCTACCGAAACTATAGATAATGGATATTTACTAAGTACAAGAGATGTTTGCGGATTAGAAGTCTTACCTACTTTAATAAAAGCTGGTGTAAAATGTTTTAAAATAGAAGGACGTATGAAAACACCTGAATATGTTGCAATAGTTACAAAAATTTATAGAAAATACATTGATTTAGCATTATCTGGTGAACCTTACACAATAGATTACGCAGACAAAAAACTTCTAATGCAAGTATTTAACCGTGGTGGATTTTCTTCTGGTCATTTAGAAAGCGAGTATAATCAAAATTTAGTTTATCCAAAAAAACCTAATAATATGGGATTGTATTTAGGAAAAGTCCAAAAATTTAATCCTGAAAAAGGTCATATAACATTATCAGCTAATGAAATATTATCAATTGGAGACACAATAAGTTTAGAAAATGAAAAAGGAACTTATACAATATCTGAATTAATGCTTGGAAACAATAATATTGAAGAATCTTCCCCATTCCAACCAGTTACAATTGGTAGAATGAAAGGCAATATTCATGTTGGAGATAAAATTTATAAAATGTCTAGCAAAGAGCTTAATAGAATTGCTTTAGAAAGTTTAAATAAAGAGACAAAAAAAGTAAGCTTTGATTGCACACTACAAATAAAAGAAAATATGCCAATTACAATGACAGTATTTAGCACATCTGAAGATTCAGATGATATATTTAGCAATATATATTTTACAGTTTCATCAGAAGTAAAACCTATTCAAGCTATAAAAGCCCCTCTTACTGCTCAGCGAGTAATTAGTCAAATAACAAAAACTAAAAACACACCATTTATATTTGAGCATATACAAATAGATTTAGATGATAATGTATTTATCCCTTCTATTGGTAGCTTAAATGAATTACGAAGAACCGCTATCCAAAAAATAGAAACTGTTGCTAAAAATAGATTTTCAAGAGATTTATATGATAATCTTCCCCTTATTTCTTTTGAAAATGAAAATTTAAAAAAGAAAAACAAAAAAATGATATCAGTGTTGTTTAATAATTTAAATAGATATTTTGATTATTCTCTTTTGGAAAAAGTAGATAGAATATATATTCCTTATAAATATTTCATAAATGAAAATTATACAAATGTTTTAAAACAATTATCAAAAAAATTTGATACATATATATACTTACCTACTATTTCGAAAAACTTTACTAAATTTAATTTTGATAAAATTTTAACAGATTTTTCAAAATTAAAAGGTTTTGTAGTATCAAATATATCTCATTTAAAATTAATTGAAAAATATTCTGGCAAATATGAATTTATTGCTAATTATACATTAAATATTTTTAATAATTTAACTTTAAATGAACTTTCAAAATTAGGAATATCTTCTTATACTATTTCTCCAGAGCTAAGCAAAGAAGCTATAAATAACATTAGTCCTGATTTTAATACAGAATTCATTGTATATGGAAACTTGCCTGTTTTGAATTCTAACTATTGTCTTTTAGGAAAGTCTAATAAGTGTTATTTTAAATGTTCAAAACAATGTAATGATTATGCAGACTTTTATTTAAAAGATCGTTTGGGATTAGATTTTAAACTACAAGTTGAAAATGGTATTACAACAATATTTAACTCTAAAACAACAAGCATAGAATCAAATGACTTAGATGTTTGTTCAATAAGATTAGATTTTCTTGATGAGACTTTGTCAGAAATTAATAGTATTATAAAAACTCATACAGCTGGAAACAAAATTGAGGGTGAACAGTATACTAATGGAAATTTGAATCGAGAAGTTTAGTCTAAAAATGTAAGACACTGGGACAGCAATGTTATTAAGTTAAGAAAAGACTATTTTAAATTAGCCGCTCGATGGAAATATTAAATACTAGTCTTAACTTAATGACATTGACTGGGACGAAGTTCTTGTCTTCGTAATTTTTTAGATTGGTGGTATGAAATTAATATGAATCTAAAATATATAGTAAAATCAAATGACAATTACATAAATGTAAAAGAAGTTCTAAAGGCCTATTTTAAAATATCTGATAGGCTTTTATTACGATTGAAAAATACAAAAAATATTTTATTAAACGGGTCCCCTACTTATGTTTCAAAAGAGGTTAAAGTAAATGACGAAATTACTGTGATTATTGATTTTGTAGAAAATAGCTCAAACATTGTTCCTACAAAAATGGACTTAGATATTCTTTATGAAGATGATTGTTATTTAGTTATAAATAAATCTCCAAATTTGCCTGTGCATCCATCAATGAGTCATTATGAAAATAGTTTATCTAATGGGGTTAAATATTATTTTGATTCTATTGGTTTAAAAAAGAAAATCAGACCTGTAAATAGATTAGATAAAGATACTTCTGGAATAGTTATTTTTGCAAAAAATGAATATATACAAGAATGTCTTGTTTCTCAAATGAAATCAAAAGTTTTTGAAAAACAATATATTGCAGTTTGTAATGGTACATTTACTGAAAAAAGTGGAACAATTAATTTACCTATTGCTAGAAAGCAAGGAAGCATTATAGAAAGATGTGTTGATTCTACCGGAGATATTGCTATTACTCATTATGAAGTTATTCATGAATTTGATAATATATCTGTTGTAAAATGTTTATTAGAAACTGGTAGAACTCATCAAATTAGAGTTCATTTATCTAATATTGGACACCCTATTTTAGGTGATACTTTGTATGGCGAAAAAAACACCAATATTTCTAGACAATTACTCCATGCTTATAAAGTAAAATTTGTTCATCCATTAACCAACGAAATAGTTACATATACGGCACCTATTCCTGATGATATAGATGAATTTAGGGACGCGTCAAAAAACATTAAACATAATAATTAATGTTTGCAAAAAAACATTAAAAGATTTACCGAGATTCTAAACTAATTTACTCTTTGAATCTTAAAATATGTGAATAATAGTTCCTCTTTTCAATATAATAATTCTTATAATATCAAAAAATGAAAGTATACACTAAAGTCTACTTTCATTTTTTATTTTCACATTATCATTACTTTAGATTATTAACCATACTGATTTTGTATTCTACTTTATAAAATTTTTGCAAAATTATGCACATTTTTTAACGTCCCCAGTGTGCGTTTTTTAACGTCCCCGATGTGCGTCCTAGGTCTATTTAAAATATTCTTCTACTCCATTTACAATTCCATCAACAATTTTCTTTTGATATTCTTCTGTTGCCATTAATTGATCTTCTTCTGAATTACTCAAAAATCCCATTTCTACGATAGTTGTTGGTACTGTACACCAGTTAATACCACTCATTGTGTCAGTTCTTGTGACACTTCTATTGTTAGCGCCTGTAGTTTTTGCAATGTTATCTACTATTAATTTTGATAAATTATAACTATCCTGTGCAATGTTTCCATTGTATTTATTGTTAGCCGTTTGGCACATTGTAAGAACACCTTTTGCAGAACTATTTTCTGCTGAATTTGCATGAATTCTTATAAACGCATCTGCATTTGCATTATTTGCTATTTGTGCTCTTTCACTATTGCTTATGTTAACATTGTTTGTTGTTCTTGTCATTATGACTGTATAACCTTTTTTTGTAAGCTCTTTTTGTAATAATAAAGAAACTTTTAAATTTAGTTCAGATTCTGTTTGTCCTGTTGATACTCCTGTTGCTCCTGTAGTTACTTTAGCTTTTGTTTCTGTTGCACCTGGTCCTATTGGCTCTTTTTCTGAGTTGCCTTTTGTTTGGTGTCCTGCATCTATTACTATTGTTTTACTATTAGCATTATTTACTGAAGTAATATCTTCACTGTTTTGATTTTCATTATCGTTCTCTGTATTATTTTGAGTTTGGTTATTGTCATCATCTACTTTTATCCATTTTTTTGAAGTTTGATTATAATAATATGATTCATAACTTACATTATATGAAATTTCATTTTTACTTATTACATCATCCCATATACTAGATTCATTATATGTAGGCTCCCAATGTATTGTATATGTTCCTTCTTGGAATTTGTTTATTAAAGTTTTTTGAAATTCTTTTGCAAACTTATTTTTTACTTTATATTCTCTAATACTATATGATGAAGAAATTCCTTCATAATCTCCTATATCTACACTAAATTGTACATATCTTGAATATCCATCATTTAATTTTTTATACTCAGTTATTCTTGTGTTTATCTGTTTAAGCAATAATTGTTTTATTTCATCGGTTATTAAATCACTTTCATATCCAGTTAAAGTTATATTAACTAATAAATTTTCTGATTCTTTTAATACATTAAAATAAATAATGTTTATTGGATCTGAACCATTATTTACATCTGGTGCTACATTAATGTTATTTGCAGATACAAATACTAGAATATTATCATTTTTTATTACATCTGGATTTTGGTGTTGACCATCATATATATCAGAATTTGCTTTAAATCTATTATATATAGCAATTTGGTTATAATACTTATTCATAGATATTTGTATATGATTATCATCCTTATATACATATATACATCTTGGAGAAAAACTAAATTCAAATTCTTCACCATTATTATAATCAGTTAAAATTTTGAAAACTTTGTCTTCTATTTGAGAATATCTTTCATTTCTTTCATCTACAAATTCCTGAGATTCACCATAAAGTCTATCATTTTCACCATCTTCTGAAAAATCAGCTTCATCAGATATTCCTTCAACCTCATTACCAGCATAAGCCATAGCCAACGAATCATATATAGATTCACTTAAAATATTTTTAATACTAGCATTTTGTGTAAATAAGTCATTAAATTTTATTTCATTCCCAGTTGATAAATCAATATTTATTCCTAAATATTCCACTAATTCATCATACTTTATAGATTTTACAGATAATACGTTTCCAAAATTAGCAGTACAATTGGTATATATGATAACACCTGCATTAAAATCATCTTCAGAATACCAAGATGTAATTTTATTTTTTAAAGTTTCATTTATTTTTTGTTCAACTTCTTTATTTTTCAACCCCTCTATTTGAATATAATTACCTTCTAATTGATAACTTCCATCTGATTTCTTTTTACCATCTGTAAAATTTACACTTTTAACATTTAAACTATTTTGTTTATATGTTTCATCCAAAGACTTTATTCCAAGCCCATCATCAACAATTTGTATACTAGTAGTATTATTAACATTGTTATTTACTGTTTCACTAACAATATTATTAATATCTTGTACATTTTTGTAACCATTACTTTTTAGTATCAAAAATAAAGTAACTCCTACACAAATTATAGTAAACAAAATTAAAAATATTATCATATTTCTTGTAGGATGCTTTTTACGCTGTTTTTTTACTTTTTTACTATTTACTTCTTGGTTTTCATTATTTAACTGGGACATATCCGGCCTCCTTAGCTACATTTTGACCTCTAGCAGAAAGCATTGCATCTACTAGTTTTCTTGTGTCGCTATCTTCTGGCTCGTTTTTATTTATAACTATATAATAAGCTGTTTGTATTGGATATGATCCATCTTTTATTGATTCATAAGTTGGTTTAACCCCATTTACTCCAAGTAATCTAATTCCATTTTCTGAATTTTCATCAATTAAATTATACATTGCTGTTGCATAATAAAAATATGAATATCCCATTGCACCTTTACCATTATTATAATCTGCAACAACTTTTATAATTCCTTCCATTGTGCTGATTACATTTTTTACAGAATCCATTACTTCTAAATCTTTCATAACTAAAGATAAAAGTCCTGTTTGGCTACCAGAGTTTGTTGGTCTTTGATATGGAATAATTTTTTCATCATCCCCACCTACTTCTGACCAATTTGTTATTTCTCCTGTATATATTTTTTGAATTTGCTCTAATGTTAAACTTTCAACCTTGTTATTTCCATTTACATAGAATACAAATCCTTCTCTTACAACTGGTATAACTTCTAGTTCTACACCTTTTTCTTTGGCTAGTGCAAGCTCTCCTTCTGATGGTTCTGTTACTACTATTAAATCTACTTCATCATTTATTAATTTTACATATGCTGGATGTGTATTTGAATAATTCAAATCTTCATCTTTTACATCTTCTCCTGTAAAATTTTTAATCATAGCTGATGTTAATGGTTGAGTTGCAAGTGATGCATCAACTTTTGGATAATTTTCTAATGTAAATATTGGCTCTGTTGATATTGGCTCTTCTGATACTTGATTATCTTTTTTACCTAATTTCATGTATGCAAATATACATCCTCCAATTACAATAATCATTACTAAAATAGTAATTAAAACTCTTGATTTTTTCCCCATAAAATCTCTCCTTTTGTGAAAATTTAATAATTATAAAATTATTTATGATTATTTTATCAAAGTTGTTTCTTTAGTACAATATTTTATAGCATTTTTTTATTTAAAGATGAATTTGGGGACGCGTTAAAAATACATCTATTTAGAATTCAAGAATTAATTTGTATAAAAATTATGTAGATGTATTTTTAATGAGTCTCCAAATTCACCCAAATAAAGAAGAATAGATACCTGCTAATATCTATTCTTCTATTATCATCATATTTATATAAGTAAATCTATAAGCCGGGTTCTGTCGTGAATAGTCATTTATCTAGTACATATATTACTATATGTCTCAAGCCACCAAATTAAGAAGATGACGAGCAGTCTTAGCCTTCTTGCTTAGGTGTTGCTCCAGATGGGGTTTACACAGTCCCGATATGTCACCATACCAGCGGTGAGCTCTTACCTCGCCTTTTCATCCTTACCTAAACAAATGCTTAGGCGGTTATTTTCTGTTGCACTTTCCTTAAGGTTTCCCTCACTGGACGTTATCCAGCATCATTGCTCTGTGGAGCCCGGACTTTCCTCGTACGCTGCCTTTCGACCTTGCTATACGCGACTATTCAATTTACTCTGTTTATTATTTTAAGTTAATTTGTTTGTATTGTCAAGTGAAAAATTCGGATTAAAATTCATATATTTCAGTTATTTCTTCTGTTTTTATGTCATACTTAAAGTACATTGTTTTTGCTCTTTTATAAGAATATCTCCATCCAATATCTTCTGCAGAATAATGTTCTCCGTAATCTAAAACAATATATATTTCGTTATCGATAATACTACTTGTATATAAAGTTGTTGTATGTTCATCATCACTTGTAAAATTAAACTTTTCATTTATTTCTTCTTCTGTCATGATTTCTTTTCTTTGTTTTGTTTGTTCATCTACATACATCAAGTTAGTTGAATATTCACCATTTTTTTGTACAGTTTTAAAATATACACCTTCTGTAGTTTGCTCATCTTCCATAGATATTGTTTCAAGATCTGTCACTTCTTCTTTTTGAACATTTTTACCATCTTTATCCATTGTCATTAAAAATAGCTCTTGTAACATATTTGCTGTTCCTAATCGATATCCTATGTACATATTTATTTTGTCATTTTCTTCCCAAAATTGTGTTATTTCTATTGGTGGTGTGTCCATATATTCTTTGAACTCAGAAGTTGAAAATGTTGCAATTATTCCATTATCTTTATTTTCGGTTATAGATCCTATTTTTAAAGTTGCAACTTGATAGTCATAATTTTCTGTATAATATATTGTTTCATCTATAACGCCTATTATATTGGCATCATTTTTTAAAGTTTCTGTTTCGTCTGTTTTTGTGTTTATTCTGTATATATCTCCATTATTTTCAGATTGGCATATTATGTAGTCTCCTACTATATATTTCATTTCGCCTTGATTATATTCTGTTTTATTTTGACCATTTAAATCTGTAGAATATATATTTCTTTTTGAACCATATTCATCTGTTGCGTAACTTAAAAATATTTTGTCATTTACTATGAAAATTTCTCCACTACCTTTATCTGTAAGTACTATTTCTTCATTTCCGTTCTCATCTACTTTTACTAAATTATTTTTGCTGTTTACTGTATCTTTATAATTTGCAAAAAGTGCAGTGTTTGTTCTACTATTTGCTGTTAATTTCCAATAATATGTATAGTTTTTATATTTTACAAAACTTCCACTTTCACCTGCAACATGTTGTTCTTGCTTATTAACCGCATTAATTTGCTCTTCATTTTTTGTTTCACTTTTTGTATCATTTTTTATTTCATTTTTTATTTCATTTTTTGTTGTTGATTCGCCACATCCTGTCAAAAGAGCTAAAATCATTGTAAGTATTATAAATAATAATATACTTTTTGTTTTCATTTGTATCCCTACTTTCTTTTTTTATTTTCTTTTATCATAATTCAAACAATCCATTTAATATAATAAATTTTCCTCCACATTTACCACATCTATATTTTTTTGTAAAATTACAATTTAGCCTTTTTCTGTAGAAAAAGTAATCACACTTACTACATTGTATTTTATAATTAAAATGTTCTTTTTTTATTTCTATATTGCTCTGCTTTAAATCTTGTTTTTTATCACCAAGTCTTGAAATATTATAATTCAATTTATAATTTATATAGTTAGCATATTTTTTAAATTCATCACCATGGTTATTACAATTTGGTAAGCAGTGTATTATTTCATGCATTATAGTATTTTTTATTATATCAGTGTTTAAATTCATTACCCATCTACTAACTTCAATATTGTGTTTTTTGAAAATCGCATATCTGATGTAACACTTTTTTCCTACTTTTTCTATGTATTTTGTTGATTCATCTGGAATTTCTTGTTTACAACATCCATATCTTTGGCAATTTCTTTTTGCAATATTTATAGTAATTTCTCCAACTAATTTATGATTAAGATCTATGCCTATATTTTTTAATTCATTTTTACATTCATAAAATAGCTCTTGTAGTTTTTCTTCCATATTCCCACCATTTACTTTAATTCTATATTTTTTTCGGTAACTTTATTCATATCAAAAAATACTTCTTAACCTAATGATATAAAAACACTATGCCGCAATATCTCTTTTTCTAAAACTATCAAACATAGTAACAATCATAATAACTGCACATACACCAAGTACTGCTAAAGAAAATTTTGCAGAAATATTTCCAGTTAAACCTGATATCAACGTAGATGCCGAATAAGACACATCATTCGTAAAAATTCTATCTGCTAATGTTAAATTATTAAATGGTATAAATTTAATCCACTCTGATTTTACAAACATATTAAGTATTTGCATAATTGTTGAACCACCAAGATATGCAGCAATACTAATTCCAACTGCAACAGCTGTATTTCTTGCAACAGTAGATAACATCATAGCTAATAATAAGAACATAAATATATCTATAGCCATAGCTAAGTTATATAATATTGAATAAGCTATATAATTAATTGTATGTACTGTTCCACCACTTACATAAATGTAGTCTTGCGCATTTTGGCTTCCAAAGAAAACATTTCCGACAACAGCACTTACTAGAGTTATACCTACTGTTGTTACGACTAAAATTAATGTATTAACAACTAATTTAGAAAGTAATATTTTCCATCTTTTATTAGGTGTAAATGACCAAAACTTTATAGTTCCTTTTGAAAATTCTGAAGATATGCTTGAGCCTGCTATAATTATTATCATTACTGCAATTACCATCATGCTTAAGCTTCCCATCATGTAGTCATAAACTTTTCTTGTTGTTCCTATTGACATATCGCCTGTCATAAATGGTGGCATATTGTGCTCTAATCTGTATTCGTTCATTTTTATAGTATCAGATGCTTTTTCTAATCCTTCTTCAGTTAGTGCTTTTCCTGTTGTCATATCAATACCAGTTCTTATATTTGTTTTTAAAACTTGTATTTCATCAACTAAAGTTGCTTTCCAAGAATCTTCTGAATTATATGTTTTTCCAATTTCGTATTTTTCTTTCAAATCTAAAATTGAAATTGTATCATTGTATTCTTGCTCATTTATAATTACATTATCTAAATTGACTTTTGCTGCATCTTTTTGTAATTTTATGTATCCTGAAAAATCATCATTTTTTAAAATTTCAATTTTTGCATCAATATTTGATTGCTCTTTTGCTGCTGATTCTTCATCACCAATGCTTTTGTAATTATATAAATTTTGTTTACTTATTGATATATCATCAAGTAATAACTCGGTTTTCCAATATGGAATATAAGTATAAATATTAATATCATTGTCAAGTGCTAATTGAAGTGTTTCTAAATAAGCCTGATTTGCATTTTTAGACGCTTCATCTAATGATTCATTATTAAGTTCTGTTTTCATAGTTTCAATTTCTGACTTCATAGATTCTTTGTAATCCGTTGCCAAATACATTTCATCTACTATATTGTACATTCCTTTAGTTAATTGCGCTAACCCTGCTGATGCAAAGAGCGATATCACTAATATTATTAGCATAACTTTTGTTGATTTCTTTTTCATGATTTTTGTAAATTCACATGAACATAATCTAAAAAACTTACTCATCTTTTTTATCCCCCTTTGTTACATCAAAAAATAGATCTTCTAATGTGTGTTCATTTTCATTTGCATATTCTACATCTATATCATTTATGGCTAAAGTTTTAACAATGCTTGATATTTCGCCTTTGTTTGCAGTTACATAAATTTTTTCATCTTTAATTGTTGCTATTTTATTTAGTTTTTCTTTTAATATATTTACTGCTTTTTCTTGTTGCTTTACCTTGATTACACATTGCACTGCTTTTGTGCTGTTTTCATTATCATTTTCGTTTTGTGTTAAGCTTTCTACTTTTACAATTTTACCTTTATCTATTACTGCAACTTTATCACACATTAGTTCCATTTCACTTAAAATATGAGATGATACTAAAATGGCGGTGTCTTTTTCTTTTGCTAATTTTTTTAATATATCTCTTAGCTCTTTTATACCTACTGGGTCTAACCCATTTGTTGGTTCGTCTAAAATTAAAATTTTAGGAGAATGTAGCAGTGATAAAGCAAGCCCTGCTCTTTGTTTCATTCCTAGTGAATATTTTGATATTTTTTGATTCATACTTTTTTGTAATCCAACTAGCTCTAATGATTTATATACTTCGCTATAATTTATATTTCTGATTTTTGCAAATAATTTTAAATTATCTACAGCAGACATGTATGCGTACATGTCTGGATTTTCTACAATTCCACCTATGTACTCCATTGCTTTTTCAAAATCTTTTTTTATGTCATATCCATTAACTTTTATGCTACCTTCATCAATAGAAATTAGCCCAAGAATCATTTTTATTGTTGTTGTTTTTCCTGCTCCATTTGGTCCTAAAAATCCAAATATTTCTCCTTTTTTTACTTCAAAGGTTACATTATCAACAACTTTAGTTTTTCCATAATATTTGCTTACATTTTTAATTTCTAATATAGTATCAGACACTATTTACACCTCCTACATTATACTTGTACTATATTCGTACATATAGTTTAAGCCGTTTATTTCGCTATAATCTAAATTTGCATATACAATTTTCCATGTGTCATCATTTTTTTCTAATGTTATTGTTTCACCTTCTACTTGAGTTGTTTTTTCGCTTATTTTTTCTGATATTTCACCTGTTTCTTGATTTACATCATTGTATTTTTGTTTTATTGTTGTTTTTGAGTCAAATGTTACGGTTACTTGGCTTCCATCGAATTCATAGCTTGAAATTTTTGTTATTTCTCTGTTAAAACTTACTGTTATTTTGCTTGTATCTATTAATTGATTTTTTATTGTTTCTGTTAATATTGTTTTTTGTATATTTGCAGTTGATTCGTTTGTTGTTTGTGCATTTAGATCATTTTCCATTTCTGAGTAAAAATTAGTTAAATTAGTATCTGTACTTTTTTGCCCTATAGTTTGATATTCGCTTGGTAATGTTGCATATTTATTTGTTAAATTTATAAAATTTTCGCATGATTTTTTGATATCTTCTTTTGCTGTTTTTCTTTGTGATTCAAGCTGTACAGAATATGTAATTACTGCTATGATTGCTATAATTGCAAGGATTAATCCTAGATTGATTTTTTTGATAAATTTCATTTTTTGTTCCCCCTTTTTTATAAAACTTATATGATTATATTTTATTTCTATTTTTTTATCAATAATTTTGTTGGAAAAATTTAAATTAGTAGTGGGGTGGAGAAATTGGAAACGGTGGAAAAGGGGACGGAGAAATTGAATCACTTTTGAATTAAATAAATAAAAATTCAAAAGTGATTCAATTTCTCCGTCCCCTTTTCCCAAGTTATACTTTCAAGCTTAGCTCTTCCCATTCTTGCATATTATTTTCTATTTTTTTATTTAATTCCTGTATTTCGGTTTGTATTGAAGTTAATTTTTCATAATCAGTATAAATTTCTTCTTTTAGTAATTCATTATTTAAATCTGCCATTTTATTTTCTAGCTCTGTTATGTCACGCTCCAATTTTTTTATTCTCGTTATCATTCTATTTTTTTCTTTTTGCATTAAATATGTGTTGTTTGCATTTTTTTCTTCCTTTTGAGTTTCAACCTTTTCATCTTCGGATTCAGATTCTAATGATTCATATGCTTGATAATTTCCATCAAAATATGTTACTTGTCCTTTTTTGAATATTAATAATGAATCTGCAATTTTGTTTACAAAGAATCTGTCATGAGATACAAATATTAGTGTTCCAGAATATTCTTTTAGTAAGAGCTCCAAGCTTTCTTTTCCTATGATGTCCATATGATTTGTTGGTTCGTCTAATATTAATAGGTTAGGACCTTTTTTTAATATTTTACATAATTGTAATCTTACTTTTTCGCCTCCAGAAAGCATACTGATTTTTTTGAATACATCTTCTCCATAAAACATAAATGCTGCTAATGAATTTCTTAGCTCTGTTGTTGTTAGGTTTGGAAATGCTTCGCTAAAATCTTCTAGTACTGTTTTTTCTGAATCTAATAGTGCCATTTGTTGGTCAAAATATCCTATTGTAACATTGTGCCCAAATTCAAATTCTCCACTTACTTTTTGAATAGAATTTATTAATGTTTTTAGTAACGTAGATTTTCCAATTCCGTTTTCTCCGATGATTCCAAGTTTTTGTCCTCTGTATAAGTTAAATGACATTTTTTGTATTGAACTGTTATAACCAACTTCTAGGTCTTTTACATATAAAACATCTTTTCCGCTTTGTTTTTGTAATATGAAATTTGTTTTAAATGTTGTTAAATCATATTTGTTTGGCTCTTCTATTTTTACCATACGTTCTATTTGTTTTAGTTTTGACATTGCCATTTTAGCTTTTGTTGGTTTGTATTTAAACCTTGTTACAATATCATTTAAACGCTTTATTTCTTTTTGTTGATATTCATAATCTTTTAGTTGTTTTTCATAATTTACTTTTTTTTGATTTTCATAAAATGTGTAATTCCCTGAATATGCAGTAATTTCACCGTATTCTATTTCGTAAACTTTGTTTACTATTTTGTCTAAAAACATTCTATCATGAGAAACTATTACTACTGATTTTGGATAATTTTTTAGGTATTGCTCTAGCCATTCGATTGTTGTTATATCTAGGTGGTTTGTTGGCTCATCTAGTAATAATATGTCCGGCTTACTAAGTAATAATTTTATAAAAGAAATTTTGGTTCTTTGACCACCTGAAAATTCGCTTGTTTTTTTGTTTTTATCATCTGTCGAAAATCCGAATTTGCTTATAGCTGTTTCATATTCTTTTTTGTAGGTGTATCCATCTAAAAATTCGAATCTATCCATGCATTTTGAATATTCATTTGCAAGCTCTTGAGATTTATCTGTTTGCATTTTTTCTAATAATTGCTCTATTTTCTTTTCTAAATCTGTAATTGGTTTGTATACTTTTAATATTTCATCTAACATTGTAATTGAGTCATCTTCGAATTCCATTTGTTTTAAGTATCCAATTACAGGATTTCCTTCTTTGTATATGTTAAATTTTTCTTTTCCATTTCCTTCTGTTAGTAATTGATTATTTACTATTGCTTTTAATAGTGTTGATTTTCCTGCTCCGTTTCGTCCAATTATTGCTATTTTTTCTTTGTCTTTTATTTCTATATTTATTTGCTCTAAAATTGTTTCTGCTCCAAATTCAACTGCTCCATTTGTTATTCTGTAATTCATATAAACTCCTCTATCTGCCCATTTTATCTGTTTGGCATTATATCATTTAAAAATTTATTTGCCAATTATTATAATGTAAAAATATATCTAGTTATATGAAAAAAGTATCTGCAATTTTTTACATTACAGACACTTTTTGCTCTACCGGATTGCATTTTCTATCACATTTTTTACGTCATGAGTTATAGAAATGTCAACAGTTCTCGCACTAGTAATTTTTTTAGCCACTTTTTTAAACTTCTTCAGAAAATCAGACTCTTCCGCAGAATTCACATCTTCCCGCGAAAAACTTTCGATAAATTTCTCTCTCTTGTTTGCTACTTTGTAGACCAAAAAAGTTCCGTCATACGAAAACTTTATGTGGTATCCGTCTTCGACCCTCTGTTTACGCACTTGCATACCCCAGAATTTTCCAGCCATTAGGACATACCTCCTTATATAAGATAATTATATATTATCACCACATATATTATTTTATATTTTTTTCAATATATCTTCTTTAGTAATTTCTCCTTGTCTTAATATTTTTATCTCATTATTTATTACTTGTACGATGGTAGAAGATATTCCTATATTTGCTCTTCCTCCGTCTATTATTGCATCTACTTTATTATCAAAATCTTTTATAATATCAGATACTTCTACTGCACTTGGATTTCCAGATATATTTGCACTTGGTGCAATTATTGGAAAATCTAATTTTTTTAAGATTGAATTTATTATTTTATTATCTGGTATTCTTATTCCTATGGTATCATTTGGTAGAGTAAAACTGTTGCCAAAGTTTTGCTTCTTTTTTAATATAATTGTAATTGGCCCTGGCATGAAATTTTTAATTATTTTTCGCTCTAGCTCTGATGTTATTTCAGCATATTTTTCTATGTCATCTATGCTTGCTAGCATAATGTTTAATGCTTTTTCTCTCGGTCTTTGTTTTACTTCATAAATTTTATCTATAACCTCATCACAAAGAGCATTGCCTCCTATTCCATATACAGTTTCGGTTGGAAATATTATTATTCCATTATTTTTTAAAATATTTATTACTTCTGATAATTCATTTTCATTTATTGATTCTTTCCAATTATAATAATTTGACATTTTTGGTCCTTTCTGAATATTATTTTTTTGTTTACATATTATAATTTAACATATTTTCTCATGTTTATCAACATTTAAAATGTTTTTGGGTGAATTCACGGACGCGCAAAAAATACATCATGCATTTTTGACGCGTCCCTGAATTCATCTTAATTTATATATTTATCTATGTTAGCATCTGTTAAATTTGTATCTATTGAGTAGAATTTGTATCCGTCGTATTTTGATTTTATTTGATTATACTCACTTTCTGAAATTTCAGTATTTTCTGTTATTTTATAATATTTATCGATTGTAATTTCATCTGTATCTGCTGATGAAGTGAACACATATCCTATTGAATCTAATTCGACTACATTTCCATTTTGTATATTATAATATATCTCTTCACAATATGACATATGACCATATGAATAATTTGCTATATATTTATTTGGATCAATTTGTAAAGTAGCATGCTCGCTGTGAAATCCTTTAAGACTATTAGCTACTGCTTTTCCATTTTCATATCTCACTATAAATACTTCAGACGCTGCACCTTCTTTCGCATACACTGCGATCATCGGTAGTCCCTTATTATCTTGTTTTAATACCATAAAAGTTAATTTTTGCTCTCTTTCTATTTCAGAATCAACAAAAGTATTATTTTTTATCATGACATTTCCTTTAACCCATTCATCATCCTTCAAAGCTGTTTTTATTGCTTCTACCGCTTCTGAGTTATTGTTTGTTGTATCTGTTTTTGACGTCTCTGCTGTTTTGTTAGTATTTGAAACTTCATTTTTCTCCACAGTAGTATTTTCTACTGTATTTGCTGTAACGTTCTTTTCTGGTTTTGAAGAATTATATTCTGATTCATTTCTTATTACTACAGTTTCATCTGAATCTTTTCTTGAATTTTCTATAATCGCATCTGTTATTATAAAAGTTACTAATCCTACTATTATAAGTGATAGTACTATTATTAAAATTTTCACACTTTGTTTCATAATTATTATCTCCTATTTATTAATTTATCTTATTTGTGTAAATTGAATTGCTTATATTGTTTGTATAGTTTGTGCTATTTACATTATTTTTATTTACGGTTTCAGAACTTGTGTTTTTTTCTTGCTCTTGACTTAACCCATTATTTGTAATAACTTTATAATTTTTATATCCCAATTTATTTAATAAAACACTTGTTGCAACTTCTGCTTTATTTCCATTTTCATATACTACTTCTATAGTATCACAATCTTTTCTTGTTCCATCTTCTAATTCAATTGTTAAATGTGCTTTTTGCATTTTCTTGATAGTATTTGGATAATTTCCTGATAATACTATATATTCATTATTTATAATAAAACTTGTTCCTCTAGGATTTTTTATATATTCTGCTATATCAAAAACAACAACGTGCTTATCTTTAGTCGCATAAGCAATACATTCTTTTCCATCAGTTCCTATTGTACCAAAATACATTGCTGTTGCATTAGCATAAATATGAGCTCCTGGTTTTTCTTGTTTTTGATATCCCATTACATATAAATTATATCTTATGCGCTCTTTAAAATAAGTCTCCTCTGAAGTATAATTTTTAATTCCACCTAACTTAAATTCTACAGTAATACTACCATCTTCTTTTAAAGCAAGTTTCATTGAATCATTTTCTTGAGTATCAATTATTTTTGAATCAGAAACATCATCACGGCTTAATATAATATTTGTATCTTGTTCATGTATTGTATAAACATACTTTAATTTTACAACAATTTCCATATCATCATCTTGGAAAATTTCAGTTACACCTGTTACAAGTTTTGTTTTTGTTCCATCTACAAGACTTAAATGATATAAACAACTATCATTTATATAATAAACATTATTAGACGCTCCAGCCCATCCAGCTGCTTGTATATAATCACCTGCATCTGAGTTTATTGTATAAGTATTTTCACCATCTTGAGATGTGAATTTTACTTCATTTGTTGAAACATTATCCATATTATTATAAACACCCAGCTCTATTTGCTTTTTTACACCGTCTTTTCTTATTGCATTTATGTAGTAATATATACCATTAGAATTTGAGCTTTTCTCTGTTTTTTGTTCAAATCCTTCTATATTAGTTAATCCTAAAACTTGGCCTTGGTTATAAAAAGTTAGCTCTTTTGCATCTGTGTTTTCTTCATTAAAAATTTGTATACATTCTACAGTTGCATTTTCAGTTAATAACATTATATATGGAATTTGACCACCCATATATCCAACAAAAACTTCTTTTATTTTACTTTCTACTTTTGAAACTTCATATGATTTATTATAATCTAAATTCCAATTTTGTTTGGTTATTAATGGCTCTTTTAATTGTAATAAAACTTTATTATCTGTTGTTAATGTGGCTTTAACTAAATCATTTTCACTTACTTTTACTACTTTAGATTCTTCAACTTCAACCTCTTTATTTTTTACAACAACATTTAATTTTGCTGCTGGCTCTTGAGGAATAATATTTTCCTTTGATATTGTAATAACTTCTTTGTCTACAGGAACGCCTGTATTTTTATTATATTGGATGGCAAAATTTGCAGATAGTGCTACTACCACAAAAGTTGCTGCTACTGTTAATAATTTTCCAACCCACTTATGAGTTTTTATTTCTTTTGTTTGTTTATAATTCATATTTTTGAATATATCATTTGCTTTATCTGAAATTATTTTATCTTTTTGTAATGTTTCTTTTATGAATTTATCTTTTTCATTATCTAGCATTTTGCTCATCCTCCTTTTTTAATAAATTATATAACTTTTCTCTGGCTCTGGATAATCTTGATTTTACTGTGCCTTCTGGTATGTCTAGCATTGTAGATATATCTTTTGTTGAAATATCATCATAGTAATATAATACAGTTACTGTTCGTAAATCTTCATCTAGTTGTTTTAATACTTGGTCTAAACTAGATTCATTATATGTATCATATGTTTCTATTTCCTTTGCTGATTGTATATCTATTATTTTACTGTTTTTCTTTTGATTTGTTTTTGCAATATCATAGCATTTGTTTATTACAATTCTTATAAGCCATGTTGAAAAGAATTCGTTGTTTTGTAGTTTATGTATGTTGTTATAGGCTCTTATTAGTGATTCTTGAATTGCATCACATACATCATCTTCGTTTTTTAAAATTGATTTGGCTGTTTTGTAGATTTTGTATTTGTTTTCTTCGATTAGCTGGTTAAATGCTATTTGGTCGCCTTGTTTTGCTTTTTCTATTATATCCATTGTTCCTCCATTAAAAATAATTTTATTAGTCTTCTGCTAACGGATCCCAAAATAGTAATATTTCTTCATCTATTGTTATTGTTAAAACATTATTTCCAGAACCTTCCATTACCATTTGGCCATTCCATTTTTTTCCATCTTCAGTAGTAAATTCTATACTTGCACCATCTATTTTATATGTTCCTTTAATCTCACTACTAGCAGTATAATTATCTTTCAAAAATGTACCATTTTCATAAATTGTTATTTGGCTACCTATAGGTGAATCCCAAGTTTTTATGAAATCACTTGAATCTATATTTTCTGTGTAAGAATATTCTCCTTCACCATTATTTTCAATTGTTTCTTTTGATTTAAGAACATCATTTGCTACAATTACTTGATATTTTTTTCCTGAAGAATATATACCTATATTTCCTACTTTATAAATCTCATATTTACAATATACTGTTCCTGCAGCTACATCTGTTGTTAAATTATATAAAACTGGTATAGGATCTCCATCTCCTTGAGTTAATCTGTAATTACCATTTTTGTATTCTAATCCTACAACAGATTTATTTTCTTTTAATTCAACTCCAAATACACTATATACTACACTTTTAATTTGTTTTTCAGAATATGCTCTATCATTTTCTACAATTGATTCTAATTTTATCCAATCATAATTCAAACCTCTGCTTATCGCATTTAGCATATCTTCTGTAGTTAATTCATTTACATTTTCAAAATCTTCTAAATAATGTGCTATAAGTAGTTTATTTTCTATCGAAATATCAATTTTTTCTATATCAAAATTTGATGTACTATCATTTGTTTTATTATTTGAATTAACTTTGTTTTCTGATTCACTTATTTTATTTTGTTCATTATCAGACTCATCTTTTTGGCCTGCATTGTCTACTACAGAATTAATTTCTGCAACATCTTCTTTTTTATTATTAATAACTTTGTCAACTACTATAAAAGTAGCTAAACCAACTATTATTAAAATTAATACAATTATTAAAATTTTCACACTTTTTTTCATAAAAATTCCTCCCTTTTCCTGTTAGACTTCCATAAAAATACATTTGGTTCACAATTTTTTAAAAATTTTTTATTTAACAAAAAAAGATGCTTTTTTGACGCGTCCCCAAATACATCCCAAAAGCACCTTTTTGTTTAATTACATTGCTGATTTATATAAATTTATAAAGTCTTCCTTAGTAACTTCTCTTGGATTTCCTGGTTTACAAGGATCTTCCATTGCTTTTTCTGCTAACATTTCTATGTCTTCTTCTTTGCAGCCTGTTTCTTTTACTGTCATTGTAACTCCTACTGCTTTTGATAGCTCTGATATTTTCCATACAAAGGTGTTTATTATATCTTGTTTTGATAAGTTGGCTGCATCTGGTCTTCCTATGTGAATTAATATTTCTCTAAATCTTTCCCATGATACTTCTCCATTGAATCTCATTACTGTTGGAAGTAATATAGCATTTGCTATTCCGTGTGGTGTGTCATATACGGCTCCTAGTTGGTGAGCCATTGAGTGAACTATTCCTAGTCCTACATTTGAGAATCCCATTCCTGCCATATATTGAGCCATTGCCATATTTTCTATAGCTTTTGGATCTTTGTCATTTACTGCTGCTGGCAAGTTTTCGAATATTAGTTCTATTGCTCTCATGTGGAACATATCTGACATTGTATTGTGAGCTTTTGTTATATATCCTTCTACAGCATGTGTTAAGGCATCTAATCCTGTTGCTGCTGCTGTCATTTTTGGCAAGCTTTCCATTAGCTCTGAGTCTACTATGGAAAGTACTGGTATATCGTGTGGGTCTACACATACCATTTTTACTTGTCTTTCTTCATCTGTTATTACGTAATTTATTGTTACTTCTGCTGCTGTTCCGTGTGTTGTTGGAAGAGCTATCATTGGTAATCCTTTGTTTTTAGTATTTGATACTCCATTTAATGATACAACATCTGCACGGTCTGGATTTGTCATTAATATTGAAATTCCTTTTGCTGTATCCATTGCAGAACCTCCACCTACAGCTACTATTGCATCAGCTTCATATTTTTTGCATAATTCATATCCATCTAATACATTTTTTATAGTTGGATTTGGTTTTACTTCTGAATATAATGTATACTCTATGTTTGCTTCATCTAATATATCAGTTACCTTATTTACTAATTTGCAGTCTACTAATCCTTTATCTGTAACTACAAGTATTTTCTTAAAACCTCTACTTTTAATTTCTCCTGGTAGCTCTGATCTGCATCCTCTACCAAATATTGATGTTTCGTTTAACACAAATTTTTCTGACATATTATTTTCCTCCTTTGAAAATTAATTTTATAATAGATAAGCTTAGCATTTACTTTCACGCTTACATTGCACTTTCTTAATTGCAGTGTAAAATTAACTAAACTTTCTATTATGCAAACTATTTTTAGTATTTTTTCCAAAACTTGAAATTATTATATCAATAATGTAATTTTATTTTCAATAGATATGCTAAATTTATTGATGAAAAATTTTGTGTGTATTCTTGATTACACAGATATCAAAAACAAGCGGAAACTTTGCTATGAAGATTCCGCTTGTTCTTATTAATTTAAATTTTTTGTTATTATGCATTTTTTGCCATTTCAGCTATTTTTGTGAAAGCTGCGCTATCTGTTACTGCTAATTCAGCTAACATTTTTCTGTTTATAACAACATTAGCTTTTTTTAGACCTGCTATTAATGTGCTGTATGTTAATCCATTCATTCTTGCAGCAGCATTAATTCTTGCTATCCATAATTTTCTAAAATTACTCTTTTTATCTTTTCTTCCTACATAAGCATATGCTCCTGATTTCATAACAGCTTGTTTAGCCATTCTGAATCTGTAGTGTTTTGCACCATAATATCCTTTTGCTCTTTTTAATACTTTTTTATGTTTTTTACGAGTAATTATTGCTGTTTTAACTCTTGCCATTTAATTTCACTCCTATCTTTCTATAATTTAATATTAGTTATTACCATATGGTAACATTTTTTTGATTCCTGCTTCGCAAGATTTGTCTGCGTATGCATCCATTATTTTACCTGTTTTTCTTTGTCTGCTTGTTTTGTTTGCTAATAAGTGTCTTCTATTAGCTTTAGTTCTTTTTACCTTCCCTGTTGCTGTAAATTTGTATCTTTTTTTAGCTGCTTTGTTTGTTTTTAATTTTGGCATAATAAAACTCTCCTCTCTAATTATTTATCAGCTTTTTTAGCTAGTATTATAAACATGTTTTTACCTTCTAATAAAGGCTTTTTTTCTAGTGCAGAAATATCAGATAAATTTTCTATAAATTTATTTAATGCTTCTTCTCCTAGTTTTACATAGTTTAATTCTCTTCCTCTAAATTTAACAGTTATTTTAACTTTGTTTCCTTCTTCAAGGAATTTTCTAGCATTTTTGCATTTGAATTCGAAATCGTGTTGTTCTATATTTGGAGTAACTCTTATTTCTTTTACTTCAAATGTTTTTTGCTTTTTACGAGCTTCTTTTTCTTTTTTAGCTTGCTCAAATTTGTATTTACCATAGTTCATTATTTTACAAACTGGTACATCTGAATTTGGAGAAACTAAAACTAGATCTAATTTTTTTTCAAAAGCCATGTCTAATGCTTCGTTTAGAGAAAGCTTTCCAACTTTTTGACCATTTTCGTCAATAACTTGGACTTCTCTTGCCTTTATTTGTTCATTAATTGGTAATTCCTGTTTTATAGTAAAACACCCCCTACTAGTTATATCGCCAAATTTTATTGTACAAATCCTTTTTTATGTATATTATGTATAAAAAAATTGATTTGTTTTTAAGAACAAATCAACCCACGAAAATATTTATAATTATAACAATTATAATTTTTGTTATTTTATAAAAATATTAACCTTTTTCTATTCGATAAGGTGAGAAGTGGATTGCTTCTTCTTTAATTGACTTGTCTATGATACACTATTTTCCAAGATATGTCAATAGTTATTTTGATTTTTAGGAATTTTCTGCATTTTGCTTGACTTTTCCCAATATCTGTAATAAAATAGTGGAGCAAATAAATTTGAATATGACTTAGGGTCAAACTTCTCCCCGGTGGTTTAATTTTAAGTTTCATATAAATAATAATAAATATTTTAATGAATGGAGGGTATTTTTTACCATGAATAATACTACATATAGTTTAAAGAAAAATGAAATTGAAAGAAAATGGTATATAATTGACGCTGCCAATAAACCATTAGGTAGAGTTGCTACAGAAGCAGCTAAATTATTAAGAGGAAAACACAAACCAACATACACACCAAATATGGATAACGGAGATCATGTTATAATATTAAATTGTAACGACATAGTTTTAACAGGTCATAAATTAGATCAAAAAATCTACAGACATCATTCAGGATACATTGGTGGAATGAAAGAAACAACAGCAAGAGAAATGTTAGCTAAATCTCCAGAAAAAATGATGATGCTAGCTATAAAAGGAATGCTTCCAAAAAATAGCTTAGGAAGACAAATATTAAAGAAAGTAAGAATATATGCTGGTAGCGAACATGAAAACATGGCTCAAAAACCAGAAGCATGGAATTTCTAATTAATAATTAAGGGAGGAAAATAAAAATGGCTAATACAGAAAAAACATTCTACGGTACAGGTAGAAGAAAAAAATCAATAGCTAGAGTTAGATTAGTAGAAGGAAATGGAACAATTACAGTTAATGGTAAAGATTTAAATGAATACTTTGGAGCTGATACATTAAAATACATAGTAAAACAACCATTAACAGTTACAGAAACATCTGCAAAATTTGATGTAATTTGTACTGTAAAAGGTGGAGGTTTTACAGGACAAGCTGGAGCTATCCGTCATGGTATTTCAAGAGCTTTATTAGAAGTTAATTCAGATGAATACAGACCAACTTTAAAATCAAACGGATTCTTAACAAGAGATTCTCGTATGAAAGAAAGAAAAAAATACGGTCTTAAAAAAGCAAGAAAAGCTCCACAATTCTCAAAAAGATAATCTGTATTTTATACAGATTTCAAAAAATTGGAAGTTTTACAACTTCCAATTTTTTTTATTTATTTCTATATCAAATTTCCTCTAAATTTTCACATATAAAATTATCACAATATATTATTATGTATAACTCTAAGCCAATTTTCTCCCATGATTTTATTTATTGTAGATTCTTGATAACCACATTTTTTTAGCTCATTTACTAGAATATTCATATCGTATATTCTTTTTATATCCGATAATGCCTGTTCTTCATCTACACCATCAAAATCTGTTCCTATTCCAACATAATCTTCTCCAACTAATTGTATAATATGTGATATATGTTTTATTATGTCTGTTGCATTAGCTTTTCCATGTTGTGTTAGAAATGGACTACAAAAACAAATTCCTACTATTCCAGCTCTTTTAGCAATTTCTTTTATTTGGTTATCTTTTAAGTTTCTTGGATGATTACATAAACTATGGCAACATGAGTGTGTTGCTACAATTGTTTTAGTTGTACATTTTATTGCATCCCAAAATGTTTGCTCTGATGAATGTGATATATCTATAATTATGTTTTTTTCTTCTAGTTTTTTTAAATATTTTTTTCCGAGTTCAGTAAGACCTTTGTTGCTTTTAGTTAAAGCTCCTGTGCCTAATAAATTATCTTCATTCCAGTTTATTGACATTGCTCTTATTCCCTTGTTATATAAAATATCTATATTATTTATATCGTTTTCTATTGCTTTTCCATTTTCAATTGTTAGTATTATTCCGATTTTTTTGTTTTTAATTACAGTTTCTATATCTTTTTTTGATTTAATAATTATCGTGTCTTCTTTATTTTCTAAATAATAATCTATTATATTATTTGCTCTTTCAAATCCATCTTGATATTTTGGATTAATAAAAGCTGCTGCCATTTGAATTACTGGTGCTATTGTTTTTGCGTCTGTTGTATTAAAACAGTATTTTTTATTGTTGATTTTATTCTTTTCATCAAAGGATATTTGCAAAGTATCGCAATGTCCATCTATATATATATTCATAATGCCTCCTCAAAATTATTTTAATATAAACTTAACAGAAGTGTTCATATATAATCTGAACAGGAACTTAAATTCTATTCTCCAATTCTTTCTATAGAACTTTTTGATTTGAATATGTTTATTATTTTTTTGAATAATCGTTTTAATAAATTTTGTTTTTTAGAAATTTCTAAACTTTCTTCTTTTACAATTAGCGCTGTATTTGTATTGTTTTCTAAAGTATTAATATTCTCATCTGTAGTGATTTGTGACAAATTAGATTTTGTGTTTATATTTTCTGTACTATCACTATTATTTTTTAGGTTTTCGTTTATTATTTTGGCCTCAATTTGTTCCATGTTAAAATCTTGTTCTTTTGTTTGAGTATTTCTTTTTAATACTTTATCTATTATTTTGTCTGTTTCTTGTATATTACTATTTACTAAATTTCTTATTTGTTCTTTTAAAATTTCTTCTTTAGTTTTGATTGTGTTTTCTTCTGTTTCTTTATTTTGTTCTTTTTGATTGAATTTTTCAATATATTTATTTATTAAATAGTCAGAAGTCATGTTTATTGAATTATTAATTGTAGTATGTGCATCATTAACATATTTTTTATGATTTATTTCTTCCATCTGCTTTTTATCTTCTATATTATAAGAAGCTACTTCTATTTTGTTATTTTTTACACTTATCATATTCTTTAATACAATATTTTCTTTATTAATCTGCTCTGTTGTATTAGATAATATATTATTAATTTTTTGAGAATTGACAATACTTTCTACTATATATTTTTTGTTATTATATAAATTATAATATTTATCATTTGAATTTGAGCTGTTTGATCTTTCTATAAAATGATTTTTATTTTTTTCGAATTTTTCTTTTGTGCAGTCAAATTGCTTTAATATTTTTATTGTGCGTTTATCATAATTTGATTTATCTAATATATTTTCGAAATTTGCTAATATTGCATTATTTATATTTTGCTTTATTATTGTTCTTTCAGTTTCGCTCATTGGAGTTTCTTCAAATGTATCGTAAAGCCAATTTAATAGCTTGTTTGTTTCATTATCAATTGCAGTTTCTCTGTTTAACATTTCTTTTAAATTATTATTACATGCTTTTAGTATATCCATTTTACTTATTTCTGGTATTTGGCTTAATTCATTTAATATTTTTGAATATGTAGTTGTTATATCGAACTCTCCTTTTTGGAAAAAGCTTTCTAAATTTTCTTTTATTTTTTGTATTCCATTTGGATTATGTTTTATCATTGAAATTAAAGAGGCTCTGTCATATGTACATAGTTTTTTTATTATATTATTTAATGAATTATATATTAAATTACATGTATCATTATCATTTGCAAATCGTTCAATTTCTCTAAATGTTAGTATTGTTGTATTTTCAAATATAGTGTTAAAATTTTCTATAAATATTTTTTTGATTGATTCATTTTTGTCAAATAAATCTTTCCACATACTCATTGATATATTTTTTATGTTGTATACCACTATGTTTTTATTTCCATTTTGTGCTAAACGTGCAATTACCTCATTTACTAAATTATAGTTTGAGGCACTGCTTAAACAGATGTATTGAAAGTCGTTTTCTATGTTTATTTCTTTACTATTTAATATATTTTCTGCATAATTATTTTTTTCTAATATGTTTGATATATTTTGAATTTTTTTCATATAATCATCAAAATTCATACTATAAATCCCCCATTTTTTTCTTTTGTGTGTTCGTTTTCCTTATTTTTCTATATTTTATATTATAATAATATTATTTTCAACATATTTTTAAATTTTTTTCATTATGTGAGATTTTGGCAGTTTGTTAATTAGTTCAAAATTTCACTTGCATTTTTCCAACAATGATGATAAAATTGCAACATAATATTTGTTTAAGAGATAAGTATTAAATGTATTTTATCCAGAGAGACTATGGCCGGTGAAAATAGTTTAAAATTATTTAAGAAATCTACTCTTTTATACATTTAACGAAAGTTAAACCGTTTAATGCTAGGTTATAAGCATTACTAAGTTATACTTTTTTAGTATTAATTAAGGTGGCACCGCGAGTAATATCGCCCTTATGTTTAAGCATAAGGGCGTTTTTGTTTGTAATAAATTTTTTAGACACGTTTAAATTCATTACTTAATATATTACGATTTAAATTTAAGCACAACAAAAAAGATATGTACTAATTGTAATTAAGAACTTATCTCCCATTGGCAACATCTAAAATAGTCACACATTATGGGATTAAGAAATTATTAAAAAAAATATAATCATCAACTGCAAAAGATGATTTATTTATAAATATATTTTTAAGGAGGTATATTATGAATCAAGTAAAAGAAGGCGAAGTTTACAGACATTTTAAAGGACCATTTTACTACGTAATATGTATTGGAATGGACTCGGAAACTAAAGAAAGATTAGTTGTTTACAGACATTTAGATAACTCGGGTAACATATGTGTTAGATCTGAAAAAATGTTTTTAGAAGAACTTCCAGAAAGACCAGACAATATTACTGGTCAGAAATATAGATTTGAATTAATAAATAATTTAAAAGATTATAATTGTAAATAATATTAAGGAGGAAATAATATGATTGATATCAAATTTTTAAGAGAAAACCCAGATGTTGTAAAAGAAAACATCAAGAAAAAATTTCAAAATCATAAACTTGCATTAGTTGATGAAGTTATTGATTTAGATGCCAAAAAAAGAGCTGCAACTTTAAAAGGAGATGAACTTCGTAGCAAACGAAATTCGCTAAGCTCTGAAATTGGAAATCTTATGAAAAATGGAAAAAAAGAAGATGCCGAAAAAATAAAAGTTCAAGTTCAACAAATTAATAATGATTTAGTAGAAAATGAAAAACTTGAAAATGAATATGCAGAAGAAATAAAATCTCGAATGATGAAAATTCCTAATATAATTCATGAATCTGTTCCAATTGGTGAAGATGATAGCAAAAATGTAGAAATTCAAAAATATGGAGAACCTATAGTTCCTAACTATGAAATTCCTTATCATGCTGATATAATGGAATCTTTATGCGGATTAGATTTAGATAGTGCTCGTAGAGTTGCTGGTAATGGATTTTATTATTTAGTTGGAGATATTGCAAGACTTCATTCTGCTATCTTATCTTATGCAAGAGACTTTATGATAAATAAAGGATTTACATACTGCATCCCACCTTACATGATTCGTAGTGATGTCGTAGACGGAGTTATGAGTTTTGAAGAAATGGATGCTATGATGTATAAAATCGAAGGTGAAGATTTATATTTAATCGGTACATCAGAACATTCTATGATTGGAAAATTTAAAGGTCAATTATTAAAGAAAAACGAAATGCCATATACAATGACTTCTTATTCTCCATGTTTTAGAAAAGAAAAAGGTGCTCATGGAATTGAAGAACGTGGTGTTTATAGAATTCACCAATTTGAAAAACAAGAAATGATAGTTGTATGTGAACCAGAAGACAGCTGGAACTGGTATGATAAAATGTGGTCTTACACAGTAGAGCTATTCAGAAGTATGGATATTCCCGTTCGTACACTAGAATGTTGCTCTGGAGATTTAGCAGATTTAAAATCAAAAAGCTGTGATGTAGAAGCTTGGAGTCCAAGACAACAAAAATACTTTGAAGTTGGAAGTTGCTCTAATTTAACAGATGCTCAATCTCGCAGACTAGGAATTCGTATAAAAGGTGAAAACGGAAACTACTATGCTCATACATTAAATAATACTGTAGTTGCCCCACCTCGTATGTTGATAGCATTTTTAGAAAATCATTACCAAGAAGATGGATCAGTAACAATACCGGAAGTACTTCGTCCATATATGGGTGGAGTTGAAAAATTATCTCCCAAAAAATAGAAAGGAGTAAATTTATGTTAATAAAAAATCCTAAATTTGAAATTTCAGCAGTTAGCCCTAAACAGTATCCTAATAATGGCTTGCCTGAGGTTGTTTTGGTTGGAAAATCTAATGTTGGAAAGTCTTCTTTTATTAATACAATGATTAATAGAAAAAAACTTGCAAGAACTAGTAGTGAACCTGGTAAAACTAGACAAATTAATTTTTATAACATGGATAATAAATTTTATTTTGTTGATTTACCTGGATATGGATATAGCAAAATGTCAAAAGTTGAACAAGCTAAAGTTAATGGATTTATTGATGAATATTTGCATATTAGAAAAAATATTGCTTTAATAATTCTTTTAATAGATATCAGACATGAACCTGGTAATAATGATAAAATGATGTATGATTATATTATCAGATCTGGCTTGCCTTTTATGGTTATTACTAGTAAGGCTGATAAAATTGCTGTTACTAAAGTTGATGCTGAAGTAGATTCTATACAGTCTACATTAAATCCAATAAAAGATTTTACTTTTTTACCTTTTTCTGCGGAAAGAAAGATTTATACAGATGAGGTTTGGAAGGTTTTGGAGGATTATTTGGAATTGGAATAAAAGTTCGTATCTAATTATTTAGATACGAACTTTATTAACTTCAATAGTAAACCACGGGTTATACCCGTGGTTTGTTATTCCTGTGAGAATATAGAAAAATTTTCATATTTATGTTTTTTATCATAAGAAGTTTGAAGTTTACACAAACTTTCCAATACTCTCCACAAACTTTCCAATGCTCTCGTTCCAGTCTATACTGCAAAGTTTAATTCTTCAATTTCTTTTTTTGTTAAGCCTGTACATGTCATTATAAATTTTATATCTGCTTTTTGCTCTAACATTTTTTTAGCAATTGCTTTTTTTTCTTCTTTTCGGCCTTCTTGCCTGCCTTCTTGCCTGCCTTCTTTTCTTCCTTCTCTTCTTCCTGTAGTTCTTGCTTCTTCTCTTTCTTCATGTAATTCATACCATCTCATATATTCTGCCCATTCTTGTGCTTCTGCTATTTCTCTTACTTCATCATCTGCATTTAATAATCTTAGCTGTCTTACAGCTTCTTCTAATTCGGCTTGTGTTCTTGCCATTTTAATCATCTCCTCTCCTTTTGGATTTATTATAAATTCTAACCATGGCTCTATTTTTCCTGCACTTTTCTTTTGTTCTTGATATTTTTCTAGCTCTATTATGTGTAGTTGTATTACATTATTAAATTCTATTTCTGTGTGTGCTTTTATTGCTAAATCTATTACTGTATGATAATCTTTTATTTTTT
>JAGALX010000029.1 GCA_017625035.1 Clostridia bacterium | reverse complement strand
TACTAAGACTAAGTATAGGAAAGCCATATACATTAAAAGAAATTTTAGAAAATGATGTTGATTAAAAAATATTTTTTAACTAGAGAGATGTAATAATCTCTCTAATTAATGTGCTTTTATTTTCGGCTGTGAATAGTAACTAATATTTTGAGGTTTTATAAAAAACTTACAAAAAGTACTTGAAATTTACAAATTAATGTGTTATATTAAATAAGTACTTTTTAAGTATAACAATAATCGAGGTGTAGCGCAGTTGGTAGCGCGCGTGGTTTGGGACCATGAGGTCGCAGGTTCGATCCCTGTCACCTCGACCATAAAATGGCTATTTTCAATAGAATTTATTAGAATTCAAAAATAGTTAAAAGAGATGAAAGTTACTATTTTCTAAGTTTTTAGGAAATAGTAATTTTTTTGTTTATATTCAAAAAGTTCTAAAAAATTTTAAAAAATTTGAATATTTTGTTCCGCAAAATGTTTCGCAAAAAATTTTTGGTCAAAAAAAATGTTCCGCAATGTTCCGCAAAACGAAAATTGCTTATATTTAAACACTTTCAGCGAATTTTAAGAAAACTGAAAGGAGAACTATTGCTATGAATTTTATACCTTACAAAGTAAATGAGGTTTTAGAAAATGTCTTTTATCAAATTCCAAAAGAACTATTGGTAAATCCTATATATAATCATTTAGATTCAAATAGTATTTTATTATATGGACTATTACTAGATAGATTATCTGTATCTATGAAAAATAAATGGATAGATAAAGAAGGAAATGTATACCTTATTTATGCAAGAAAAGAAGCACAAAAAATGTTAAAGCTTTCTGATAAGACTACTACAAAAGCTTTTAAAAATCTTGAAGAAGCTAAACTTATATACGAAATTAGAAGTGGTTATAGAAAAAGAAATATCATTTATGTTGGAAAAATAAAACACCAACCTATAAAGAATACTATGAATCGTAAAAATTACGATTCAAGATACGGAGAAATTACGATTGGTGAGTCGGAAAATTTACGACGTAGTAATAATAAATATAATAAAAATAATTATAGTAAAAAGAGCTTACATGAAAAAAGTGGATGGCATTATGAACAAAGAGAATATACTGAAGAAGAATTAGAAGCTTTATACTGTAATTAAGAAATGGAGATATTAATTATGAATAATTTAAGAGAAGTTAAAAATGATTTATTAAAAGATTGGATTGATTATAGAGCTGAAACAATATTTACAACACTAAATGCTGAAGATAAAAAACATTGTATACAATATGATGAAATTACTGAAAGGATATTAAAGAATATACCAATTCAAAATAAAAAATATGTGATGAAACAACTAGATTTACTTGATAAAAATTATATGGATTATTTTGACTATTGGTGTGAAAAGTATTATAGGAATGGATTTGTTGATAGTATTGAATTATTAAAAACAATTTAATGTTTTAGCATAATTAACTTAAAGCACTCCATTACTACTAGCTTATGGAGTGGTTTAGGTTAATTTGATTAGGATAAAAACAGTAATTTTAAAGAAGCGAAATTTGACATAAATTCATAGTGTGATATAATCTAAAATAGAAATGGTGTTAAAGAAAATAGTAATTTTATAAAATACTTATAAAAATATTTTAAAATTACAAATGTCTAATAGGTATAAACAAAGAAATTGAAATAAAGAAAGGAAGGATTATGAGATGGAGAATAATGAAAATACTGTTCAAAATCAAGAGAAAAAAAACAAAAAGGGATTGTCTGCACCACTAGTAGTTATTATGCTAATAGTTGTCCTAATTATAGGGATTGGAGGAGGCTACTTGTTAAGTAAAAATGATAATTTATTTAGTAAAAATGATAATTTATTTAGTAAAAATGAAACACAATCAAATAATAACAATAATAATGAATCTCAAATTCAAAATACTTCTAATACAGACGATGGAAATAAAGGAGATAATAAAGGAAATCAATCTATATCTGTAATTCCTACAGGTTTGTATCAATATAAACAAAAAATAGAAAAAGATGATTTTACAATAAGATATTCTTTATATTTATATGATAACGGAACATTTAAATATGAACATTCAATAGCCGCACCTACAGGAGCAATTGGAAAGTATACTATAAAAGATAATAATCTAATATTAAATGTACAATATTTAACAGGTTCAGATACTGGTATAACTAAAACTAATGAAACTATAACTTTAAAAATTAATAATAACACTATAATAGATCAAAATGGATATTATAAAGATTTAAGCAAGAAATATTCTAATATCGATTTTAATAATATTACAATGGTAAAAGCAAACGAGAGTGATGATAAAGAATATTTGAAAACATATCCTAGCATTGAAGATACAATAAATAATGCAGTTATTACAGATATAGATGGTACAGAAATTCAAAAAACTACAGAATATGCTAAATATTATATCGAAAAAATTAAAGAATTAAATTATGTAGATGATTCCACAAAATACGGATTATTATATGTAGATCAAAGTGATATTCCATACCTTATAGTTGATACAGGTGGAGATTTAAATGCTTATAAAATCAATAAAAATACAGTAGTAACACTCAAAGAAAGGGATTCTTATGGAACTCATGGACGAGACGGGTATGATTATATTGAAGGTACAAATATAATGAGAGACTATTGTACATTTGAAGAAGGATATGTTTACGAAATATATAATGAGTTATTCGATTTTCAATATTCTATAGAATGTACTTTTGATGGACAGTATAGATATACGGATAAATCTGGAGAAAAAAAGATAATAACAGAAGAAGAATTTAATAAATTGTCTTATAAAAATAGCAATTTTAAGCATTTGAGAGAAATTGCTAATAACAATAAAGAAGAAATGATAAAATTTCTTGAAAATTAATAAATATTTTTTAGGTACTGTATAATAAATTACAATTTCGCAGTAATAACGAATAAAAAATAAAAAAATTAGAATTAAAAGTTCAACAATTGTGAAATTGTTGTTTGCGGGGATGTTTTATAGAGAAAAAAGTATAAATCAAATTATGGAAAAAACGCATAAAAGGAAATTATACAAAAAGTTATTTAAAGGCAAAGAAGTAATACCAAAAGCACATGGATTTATTGAAGGAATAAAGGATTTAAATGTTACAGATATAGAAACAATAAATAGAAATATAATAAAAAAAGCAAAAGAAAATAAATTGTATCGAAATGGAACAATAGATAACTTATTAGTTGTAGGAATAGATGGTACAGAGGCCTTTGGAAGTTATAAAAGGAAATGGGATAATTGTTACAATAAAAAAATCAAAAATAAAAAAATTATAAATGGAAAAGAGCAGATTGTAGAAGAAGAATATCATGAACAAATTAGTGTATTTGCGAAAATTGTAGGAAAAAGACCTGGAATATTATTAGGATATGAAAAAGTCACCAGTAATGGAAAAGAAGGAAAACAAGAATTTGAACCGAATGTTGGAATAAAATTAATAAAAAAATTAAAGCATGTATATGGAAATGGAATTGATGTAATAGTAGGAGATGCAATATATTTAAGAGAAAGTGTAATAAAGACATTAGCTGAAGAAGGATATCAAGGAGTTTTTAGATTAAAAGACAACAATAAAATGTTATTAGAAAATGCAAAAGGATTGTTTAAAATAAGTAAAGAGAAAGAATATAAAACAAAAGAAAAAAGGATAAAATATTGGTCAGATAAATTTGAATATTATGGATTTACCGTAAAAGTTATAAAATATGAAGAGCAGGATAAAAAAGGAAGAAAACAAGAAATATATGTAGTATGTACAGATGTAAATATGAATGAAAAAACAATAAATAAAATAATACATGCAAGATGGGATATTGAAAATAACGGTTTTAATGAGTTAAAGAATCAATGGAATATGAAACATTGTTATATAGCAAATGAAAATGCAATAGATGTAATATTGCAAATGATAGTGATGAGTTATAACTTATGGGAATTATATATATACGGGCATTTGCACAATTTCGAAAAAATGAAAATAACAAAAATAGGATTTATAGAAGAAATAAAAGAGCTATTTTTTGCAAATAAATGTAAAGCCTGGTATTATTCAAGTGCATAAAATAAGCAATTAAATAATTTTGAAAAAAAGCATGACGAATGCTTTAGAATACTTTCGTGCTTTTTTCAAGTAAATCCGAATAAATACATAAAATCATAAAAAATAATGGCTAAAGTTTTGATAAATACAGTAATACACGAGATAAGGAAAAATACAGATTTTAACATTTACAACTTGTATTACATTACATAATATGTTATAATAATTGAAGGAGAACAAAAGTCAAGATAACCGTGCTGTTCGGTTATCGCAACCGCCCCAAGGGGCAGGAGGTAATGTATGTCAAAAGTTAATCATGACACTGATGTAGAAACCTACTTCGAAAATCTGTGCCAAGAAGCAAAGGACACAATCGTACGGGAGTATAATAAAGTGAGAAAGAGAAAACGTTCTAAAAAGGGCTATACTACATATTATTTCCCTATCAGAAAAAAATATGTCAATGCAGTGTACAACTACTTGACAAATATGGGATGTGATTATGTTTATCTGGATTTTAGACATTTAGAAGATAAGCATTTCCAAAATTTTATCGATAGGAAAATATGGGTTACAATTTTTGTTAAAAGTATTGAAAAGAAGAAGCATTATCTTTGCATAACAGTGTATTGGGAGTTGCCCCCTGAACACTAAGTTCTTACTGCAAAATTGTACTCACTGCCACAGGATTTACTCCCCGGAACAATAGAGAGCTCTAACTTAGAGCTCTCTGTTTTGGTTAACTTTAGAGAACCCCCAGCTATGCTGGGGGAAACAGAAAACTTATAGTTTTGCACAAAGTAACAAAAATTCCCACTCAAATATGATATAATATTTAAAGTTTGACGGCTTAAAATATTAATCATGAAAGGAGTGGGACGTATGAAAAGTCCATACACAGATAGTTTAGCACACACAACTTGGGAATGCAAGTACCATATTGTGTTTGGGGTGTAAATTTTTTTTGTAGGCAAATCGTAACTAATTACAAATAATCAGTTAAGATTTTTTCTATTTCATTCCAATGGTCACTTTCGTAAAAGCATCTAAGACTAAGCAAATAATTTGCACTACTATAATTCTAAAAACTCAGAAAAAGGTAAAGAGTGGGAGTGTACAGGAGCAAGATGTGTTTGTGGTATTTATGACTTAGGAAATACTACCAAAATTCTGCAATGCTCAAATTCGGAAGCCGGTGGCTTTTGGATTGCTGGTGGCAATTACGGTAAAAATGGTTGCAGCTATCCGCTCGCCAACTTGCGCCATTTCACTTTTGTGGATAGTGACGATAATTTTAGTGTGGGTTTGCTTGTGCTTTTTTAAGTAGCACTGACCACTGCAAAAGAATCCAAAAAAGAGTATGGGACTTGCTGTGTAGGACCTATATTCATGTATGTAGAGAGGAAGAAAAATGGAAACAAATAATCAATTAGTAATAATAAGAAAAATAGAAAAATATATTGAATATATGCTTACAATTTTAATAAAATTACCAGAACAGAAAAATTTAGTATCGTTACTGAAATAAAAACAAGTATGTATGATATGTTAAAAAATATATTATTTGCAATAAAAATAGAAAAAAAGAAAAGATTATTACAATATTGTAAAAGAATTAATGTTTGCAAAAATAATAAATTTAATAAAAATTATTCCTAAAAAAGTACAAATTACAAAATTTCTTCAAAATTTATTCATTGACACATACAAAAAAACAATATAAAATCGTATTATAAAAAATTGTTAGCAAAAGTCAGTTTTAAACAACTGGCTTTTTTGTTGCTCTTTTTCCAAAAAAATACTTCATAGACAGGTAAAAATACTGACGCAGATTTTGCTTAAAAGGTAGTTATATTCGATTTTAATATAAAAAGAATATAACTACCCTATTCACTTCATCAACTTGTTTTATTTTTTAATTTAAAATGAAGTGAATTAGAAAAAGCAATTCTGCTTTTTCTATTGTAGAGGGAAAATTTATTTTTACCTCTACATGCAAAAATTGCAAAGTCAAATTTTTGCAAAAACATAAATTGAGTGGTAAACGAAATTTGTGTTGGGGTTGTAGGGTTCACCCTGCCACACTAACACTTTTTACCTTAAGGTTAAAAGTGTTGTAGTGTGTTACAACACATATAAAGAAAGACTAAAATTTCTTGCAAAGTGTTTATATAAAATAATCAAAATCAAAGGAGGAAGATAAAAAAATGAGTTATGCTATTATTAGAAATGTGAAATACAAAAGAGAAAATCTAAAAGGAATTTATCGTCATAATGAAAGAAAAAATTACAATTATTCAAATAGAAATATTGATAAAGAAAAATCATATTTGAATTATGCTATAAAAGAGCCTATGTATAGTTATGAAAAAGAATTTGACAGATTAAAAGAAAAATATGATTTAAAAGGTCAAATAAAAACAGTTAGTAATATTGCTTGTGAATATATAATTACATCAGATAAAGAGTTTTTTGAAGAAATTGGTGAAGAAGAAACAAAACGATATTTTGAAACAGCATACCAGTTTGTATCTAAATACAAAAATCTAGGCGAAAAATATATAATGTCTGCACAGGTGCATATGGACGAGGAAACTCCACATATGCACCTTGTTTTTTTGCCAGTAGTTCATACAAAAGATAAAAAAGAAAATGAAATAGCTAAAGTTGCTTGTAGTGAGTTTTGGAAAGGTAAAGATAGTTATAGAGAGTTACAAAACGCTTTTTATGATTATATGGTATCTCACAATTTTAATTTATTAAGAGGGTTGCCAAAAGAAGAAACAAACAGACAACATCTTGATATTAAAGAATATAAGGAATTAACAAATTTTAATGTTGCTAAAGAATTAGTAGAAAGCATTACTTTAGATATTCCAGAAGAAACCAACATAAATGATTTGAAAAAAATAATGTTTAATAAAAATGAGAAAATTTTAAATGATATTATAAAACCTAAAGAAGAAATGATAAAACTGCTATATAAAGAAAATAAAGCCTTACATAAAGAACTTTCAAGGCAAGCTAATATTGTTGATGATGCCGAAAAGTATCAAATAGAACGTAAAACTATAATTGCTGATAATAAAGCTTTGCATGATAAAGTTAATAAATTAGAATGTGAATATAAAAATAAATCTATTGAGTTAGAATTTAAGTATAATGATAAATATGAACGTTTAGAAAATGAAAATAACAAACTACGTGATATAATTGATAGATTTTACACTACAATTGTTTTGTTTATAAAATGGGTATGTAATAGATTTGCACTTGGGGATTCAAGAGAGGTTTTAAGAAATTTTGAAAGAGAAAATAATATTTGTATTGATCCAGTTAAACAAATTGCTAGAGAACAAGAAGATGAAGAGGAAATGTAAAAAATATCGTTGACTTTTTGTAAGAATTTTATAAAAAAATATAGACATAGTACAAATAATATTATAGAATACTTGGCATAGAGAATGATGATAAACAGATGTGGTTTTGCCACCATTTTTACATTATATTGTAAGGAAGGTGGTGATGTTTATGGTTAAAGTGATACTATTTTTTATAATATCCTTTATGTTATCTTTAACATTAAACGTTGCCTTACTAACAGTTCTTTATAAGAACTGGGTTGATAAGCAACTACATAAATAAAAAAAGACTCACATCTGTACTTTGACGAGTAGGTGTGAGCTTTTTCAAACTTATTCGGCAAAACCACGTTTGTGGATTGTCATTCTCTATATTTATTATAATATATATTTATGTAAAAAGTCAATAAATTAGAATTATATTTTAATATTTATCAAAAAGCATCGAGTTATCGACCACTTTTGAGCACTGTATATCAAAAAGTGGTCGATAACTTTACTTTTTTCTTTAAAATCTTATTGCATTTTTTCAAAATTGTTTCAAAAAACGTTCATTGACATTTTTTAATTATCCATATATCATCAATGTAACTCAAAGATATATTAACACTTTATTAAATATATATTTGAGATTTTTACGAAAGGAGAAACGCTTATGAAAACACTTAATGGAATTGTATTTTTAGAAACAAAAGATATTAGAAAATCCTTAAATATAGGTAATCAAACTTGTTTAGAGCTATTCCACAAAAAAGATTTTCCAGCAAGAAAAATTGGCAAGTCTTGGCTTGTTATGGAAGAATCTTTTAAGGAGTATTTTAAAAATGCACAAACAAACGAATAAAAACAAAAAAAGAAGATTTAAATCTGGAACATTTAAACCTTCAAAAGAAACTTTTTACGCTTAAATAAAATTACAAGGAAGACCCTTGCTATACGTTTCTTAATCTTGTATAATTATAACATAAAATTTAATTATAGCAATAGTTTTCCTTTAATTTTAATAAAGGAGAGATTATCTTATGGAATTTAAAGGAATAACTGTTGGTACATATGTTTCAAGGAAACCGAAAAAAGGTAATCTAAAAGATATATGTACAAACTGCAAAATTTATGAAAATATACAAATGAGTAAGAACATTGACAAACCTAAAGAATATGAGTTATGCAAAAATTGTGATAAATGCTATGTTTCTAAAAGCTGTAAGGCTGTATTAACAGTCAGTAGAGATACTACAACAGGAAAAACAATTAGAAAATCTTTTGTGGCAGATTCGGAAGAACAGGCTTTGAATAATGCTTTGCAATATAAGTTAGATTTAAACAAAAATGGTGGTCCTAGAATTATTACGAAAAGTAATAAGACTTTGATAGAGCTATTAAAACCTTGTTTAGATGAGCAATTTAAGTTAAATAAAATTGATAAATCTACTTTAAAAAGAAAAACAGATACTTTAACAAAACTTGCAAAAGCAAATTTTTCTAATAAGCCTATTGCAAAAGTAACTAGAGATGAGGTTGTAAATTATTTAGCAAGTTTATCTAAATATTCAACATCTACAATAAAACAGATTTATGAGCTATTATGTATGGGATTTGGAGAAGCTGAATATCAAAAAATAATTTCTGAAAATTTTATGACTGGTTATAAAAGAGTTGAAAAGCCTAAAAGCGAGTATGTATCTCATAAACGCAAATCTCTGACCATTGAAGAAGAACGAAAACTTGTAGAATATTTGAACAATGTTAGTTATGAAGAATGTTCGTACAAATATATTCTTCTATGGCAATTAACTACTGGTATGAGAATTGGCGAAACTTTAGTCTTGAATACAAAAACTGATTTTTCTTTTTCAGAAAATTTAGTATATGTAAATAAAACACAAACTAAAGATGAAAATGGGAATATCATTATTGGAGATACTACAAAAACTGAAAATGGGAAACGCATTATAAAAATGAATAATATCAGTAGGCAAATATTAGATAATGCTATTGCACATAAAATATCTAATTCAAATAATTTATTATTTTGCAAACCAGATGGAAAAATGCATTTAGAAAATTCAATAAACAGTTGCTTAAAAAGAATTGCCTTAAAACTTGGTATTGGTATATACGAAGATTATAACAATAAAGGCAAACTTATTAAAAAGACTGATGTTCATACTCATATGCTAAGAGGAACTTTCGCAACAAGATGTGCTGAAGCAAAAATTGCTCCAGTTGTTTTAAAACAAATACTTGGTCATAAAGATATTACTGTTACAATGAAATATTACGTTGATGTTGACGGATCATTTATTGAATCTGAAACAGATAATGCTATACAGTATTTGGTTGATAAAAACATCTTTGGTGTTGAACTACCAAGAGCCAATGTTGCATAATAAAAAATGATTAAAAAATATAAAAAAGTAATCTAATATTTATAGGAACTTTGCAGAATTTTAACAAATATTATCTTAACAATTTCTGCAAAAATGTTCCGCAAAAGTAAAAAACAAGTCTGAAAGTTAGTTAAATAGGAACTTTTAAGGTGAGATGTCTAATACTCACCTCGACCATAAAATGGCTATTTTCAATAGAATTTATCAGAATTCAAAAATAGTTAAAAGAGATGAAAGTTACTATTTTCTAAGTTTTTAGGAAATAGTAATTTTTTTGTTTATATAATAGGAAAGTCATACAAAATAAAAAAAGATAGCTTAAATATAGATAGAAACAAAAATAGACCAAATCAAAATAATAATTTGGCATAGTAAAATATAGAATTGAATTATAATTAATTGTCCTTATAAATGTGATGAT